>DATLGF010000304.1:0-17591 GCA_035540575.1 Noviherbaspirillum sp. | reverse complement strand
GGCGCTGGCCGCGCCGGCGGCGACCACAACCGCGTCGACCGGAAAGCGCTGGCCGTCGATGCGCAGGCCCACACCGCGACTCTCGAGTTCGATCGCCTCCACCGTCGCGGCCACGTGGAACTGCACGCCAATTGTGGCGGCAATGTGTTTCATGCGGCGCGTGAACAGCGGACAGTTTCCCGCCTCATCCTGCGGAAATTCGAGCGCGCCGGCCAGTTCCGCGTGCGCCGACAGGCCCGGCTCGCGCGCACGCGCAGCGTCCGGGTCGAGCATCCTGTGCGGCACGCCATACTCGGACAGCATCGCGATGACCGGTTCGGCCATGCGGATGTCGCGCTGGCTGCGGAACAGTTGCAGCACACCCTGGGTGCGTTCGTACTCGAGCTGATAGTGATCGCGCAACTGTTCGAGCAGCGCGCGGCTGTAGAACGCGACGCGCTGCATGCGCGCCTTGTTGATACGGAAACGTTCGAGATCGCACTCGGCGCGCCAGCGGCGCAGCCAGTGCCAGAGCGTGCGGTCCAGGCGCGGCTTGAACGCGATCGCCGATTCGGACTTGAACAGCCCGCCGAGCACCCGGGCGGGCATGCCCGGGGCGGCCCAGGGCCCGGAATAGGCGGGCGCGACCATGCCGGCATTGCCGAAGCTGGATTCCTGGGCGACGTTCTGCCGGCGTTCGATCACGACGACTTCATGTCCGGCGGCGGCGAGGAAATACGCGGTACAGACGCCGACCACGCCACCGCCGACGACTGCAATCTGTTTCTGTGTCACTGCGTCAATCCGTTCTCGCGCACTCAGGAAAAGGCCCACATTTTAGACGCAGCATCCTGGCTCCGGTACGCGGAAATGCAGGGAAAACCCCGCGGAAACTCAGGCGGCGACGCGCGACTCCCGGTCTTGCTGTTGTTGCAGCGTCCTTTCGATTGCGCGCGCGACCGCGAGCACGCGCGCGTCGGCCATCGCCGGACCTGTGACCATCAGCCCGACCGGCAGCATGTCGGGCGCATGGCAGGGCAGCGAGAGCGCGCAACCGTCGAGCAGGTTGATCGTCGATGTATTTCTCAGCAACTGCGCATTGGTCTGGAAGAAGCGTTCATCCGATTCCAGCAGCGGCGCGATCGGCGGCGCCACCATCGGCACCGTCGGCATGAGCATCGCGTCGAAGCCGGCGAGCGCGTCTTCCATGCGCGCGATCCAGTCGCGGCGGCGGCGCTCCATGCCGATATAGTCCGCCGCGCTCATCGCCGCACCGAGCTTGATGCGGCGGGCCACGCGCGGATCGTATTCGGCTTCCCGCCGCGCGATCAGCTCGCGGTGCCAGGCATAGGCTTCGACCCCCGGATAGCGGTTGATGTCCGCCGCCTCGGCCAGCAGCGCGAACGGCGCGTCGACGACGTGCGCGCCGGCGGCCGACAGGCGCGAGAGGGCGGCCGTGAATGCCTCGGACACGCCGGCGTCCAGGCCGTCCAGCGCGAGTGTCTGTGGCACCGCGAGCCGCAGTCCGGCAAGCGGCAAGCCGGGGATCGCCAACGCCTGGTCGGCGATGATGCGGTCGAGCAGGATGCAGTCGTCGACCGAGCGTGTCATCGCGCAGATCGTGTCCAGGCTGGTCGAGAGCGGGACTGTTCCTGCGACCGGCACCCTCCGTGCGGTCGGCTTGAAGCCGACGATACCGCACAGCGCCGCCGGGATGCGGATCGAGCCGCCCGTGTCCGAACCGATCGCCGCCACGCACAGGCCCGCGGCCACCGACACCGCTGCGCCTGACGAAGAACCGCCGGGAATGCGTGCCACTTCGCGGTCCGACGGATTGGCCGGCGTGCCGTAATGCGGGTTGATGCCCACGCCGGAGAACGCGAATTCCGTCATGTTGGTCTTGCCGACGATCGCCGCTCCGGCGGCGCGCAGGCGCTGGAGAACGGGTGCGTCGCTTGCCGCCGGCGCGGCATCGCGCAGCGCGATCGAACCGGCCAGTGTGATTTCGCCGGCCACGTCCACCAGGTCCTTGATCGATACCGGCAGGCCGGCCAGCGGGGATGTCTGCACGCCGGCCGAGCGCAGCGCATCCGCGTGCGCGGCCGCCGCACGCGCCGCATCCGGGTAGAGACGGGTAAAGACCGCGGGCAGGTTTGCCGCCTGGGCGAGGCAGTCTTCGACCAGCGGTACGCGCGCTTCCGACGACAGGTCGGCGGTGGAGCGGGTGACGGGAGGATTCATGACGACAGTGAAAGAAATGTGGCCGGGCAATGATGGTACAGCAGCAGTGGCGATGATGCGGCACGGTATAATCGCGGTTTCCGTTTCAACCCGCAGAATGCCGTCTGAATCCGGACGGTTGCTGCCTCTCCTGCCTCCATCGCGCGCCATGCTGATCCTGCCGGGCTCCAACGCCCTGTCTGCCTTCCGTACCCAACGCCTCCTGTCCCAACTGCAAGCTGTCGAACCGGCGATCGTCGGCATCACCGGTCGCTATCTGCATTTCGTCGATGCCCCGCGCGAACCGAGCGCCATGGACCTCGAGCGCCTGGCCGGCCTCCTGAACTACGGGGAACCGTTTGCTGGCAACAGCGAAGGCGAGCAGTTCGTCGTGATTCCGCGCTTCGGCACGATTTCCCCGTGGGCGAGCAAGGCGACCGACATCGTGCACAACTGCGGGATGACGCACATTCATCGCGTCGAACGCGGCGTCCTGTATGCGGTGCAGATGAAATCCGGCCTGCTGGGCGGCGCGAAGAAGCTGTCGGCGGAAGCCGTCGCAGCGGTTACGGGCCTGTTGCATGACCGCATGGTGGAAACGGTGCTGCGCGATGCGAACGAGGCGGCGGGGTTGTTCCACACCCTGGAAGCCCGGCCGCTCGAATTCGTCGATGTGCAGAAGGGCGGCCGCGACGCGCTGGTGCGCGCCAACAGCGAACTCGGGCTTGCGCTGTCCGAAGATGAAATCGACTACCTGTTCGACGCATTCACGCAGGCCCGGCGCAACCCGACCGACGTCGAGCTGATGATGTTCGCGCAGGCCAACAGCGAACACTGCCGCCACAAGATTTTCAACGCGGACTGGATCATCGACGGCGAGAAGCAGGACAAGTCGCTGTTCGCGATGATCAAGAACACCCACCAGCAGAACCCGAAGGGCACGATTGTCGCTTACAGCGACAATGCGTCGGTCATCGAGGGCGCGACCGTCTCGCGCTTTTATCCGCGCGGCGAGGGCCGGGTCTACGGCGCCTCGGAGGAGCTGACCCACATCCTGATGAAGGTCGAGACGCACAACCACCCGACCGCGATCGCACCGTTCCCGGGCGCCTCGACCGGGGCCGGCGGTGAGATCCGCGACGAAGGTGCGACCGGCCGCGGGGCCAAGCCGAAGGCGGGGCTGACCGGCTTCACGGTTTCGAACCTGATGCTGACACACGCGGTGCAGCCGTGGGAGAACGCGCGCGACGTGGCCGAGCCGGTGGCGCAACGCGCCCCGCATGCGCAGGCCGGCATCTACGGCAAGCCGGAACGCATCGCTTCGCCGCTGCAGATCATGATCGAAGGCCCGATCGGCGGCGCGGCGTTCAACAACGAGTTCGGCCGCCCAAATCTCGGCGGCTATTTCCGCAGCTACGAGCAGAATGTCGGAGGCAAGGTCTACGGCTATCACAAGCCGATCATGATCGCCGGCGGCATCGGCAATATCTCGGCCAAGCATACGAAGAAGCACGACCTGCCGGTCGGCAGCCTGCTGATTCAGCTGGGCGGCCCCGGCATGCGCATCGGCATGGGCGGCGGGGCGGCATCGTCGATGGCGACCGGCACCAACACTGCCGACCTCGATTTCGATTCCGTCCAGCGCGGCAATCCGGAAATGGAGCGGCGTGCGCAGGAAGTGATCAACGCCTGCTGGGCGCTCGGCGACGACAATCCGGTTCTCTCGATTCACGACGTGGGTGCCGGCGGCCTCTCCAACGCCTTCCCTGAAATCACCAACGATGCCAAGCGCGGTGCGGTCTTCGATCTGCGCAAGGTGCCGCTGGAGGAATCCGGCCTCGCGCCGAAGGAAATCTGGAGCAACGAATCGCAGGAGCGCTACGTGCTGGCGATCGCGCCGGCGAGCCTGGAGCTGTTCCGCGCGATGTGCGAACGCGAGCGCTGCCCGTTCGCGGTGGTCGGCGTGGCGACCGAGGAACGGCAGCTGAAGGTGATCGACCCCGAGCACGACAACTATCCGGTCGACATGCCGATGGACGTGCTGCTCGGCAAACCGCCGAAGATGCTGCGCGACGTAAGCCACGTGCATACCGACTATGCGCCCGTCGACCTGACCGGCGTCGATCTGCTCGAAGCCGCCCAGCGCGTGCTGCGGCTGCCCACGGTGGCCGACAAATCCTTCCTGATCACCATTGGCGACCGTACCGTCGGCGCGACCACCGTGCGCGACCAGATGGTCGGCCCGTGGCAGGTGCCGGTGGCCGACTGCGCGGTCACCGCGATGAGTTTCGAAGGCTATCGCGGCGAAGCAATGGCCATGGGCGAGCGCACGCCGCTGGCCGCGATCGACGCGGCTGCTTCCGGCCGCATCGCGGTCGGCGAGGCGATCACCAACATCGCCGCGGCGCCGATCGCGGACATTTCCGACATCAAGCTTTCCGCCAACTGGATGGCTGCCTGCGGCCAGCCAGGCCAGGATGCGGCGCTGTTCGATACCGTGAAGGCAGTCGGCATGGAACTGTGCCCCGCTCTGGGCATCAGCATCCCGGTCGGCAAGGATTCGCTGTCGATGCGCACGACATGGAACGATGCGCAGGGCAGCAAGGAAGTGATCTCGCCGGTGTCGCTGATCGTCTCCGCGTTCGCGCCGGTGCCGGACGTGCGCCGCGCGCTCACGCCGCAGTTGCGCACCGATCTTGGCGACACCGCGCTGATCCTGATCGACCTTGGCCGCGGCAAGAACCGCATGGGTGCGTCCGCGCTCGCGCAGGTGATGCAGCAGATCGGTAACGAAGTGCCGGATGTCGACGATCCGCAAGACCTGAAGAACTTCTTCGCCGCGATCCAGCAGCTCAATGCGGAAGGGAGGCTGCTCGCCTACCACGACCGCTCGGACGGCGGCCTGTTCGCCACGTTGTGCGAGATGGCCTTTGCCGGCCATTGCGGCGTGTCGGTCAGCGTCGACATACTCGCGATGGAAGGCGAGCACGCTTCCGACTCGGGGGACGCGAAGAACTGGGCCACCCAGGTCGGCGAGCGCCGCAACGAGATGTCGCTGCGCGCCTTGTTCAACGAGGAACTGGGCGCGGTGATCCAGGTGCGCGCGGATGAAAAATCCGAGGTGATGAACGTGCTGCGCAGCCATAACCTCGGCGCCTGCAGCCACATCATCGGCAAGCCGAACGCGCGTGGCGTTATCGAACTCATGCGCGACGCGAAGATGGTGTTTTCTCAGACGCGCGTCGACCTGCAGCGCGCGTGGAGCGAAACCAGCTGGCGCATCGCGCGCCTGCGTGATAATCCGACCTGCGCAGATGCCGAATATGACCGTCTCCTCGATGAGAAGGATCCCGGCCTGTCGCCGCGCCTCGCGTTTGATCCGCAGGAAGACATCGCCGCGCCGTTCATCGCCACCGGCGCGCGCCCGCGCGTGGCCATCCTGCGCGAGCAGGGCGTCAATTCCCATGTCGAGACCGCCTGGGTGATGCACAAGTCCGGCTTCGAGGCAGTCGACGTGCACATGAGCGACCTGATCGCCGGGCGGGCGAAGCTGGACGACTTCAAGGGCTTCATCGCGGTCGGCGGCTTTTCCTATGGCGACGTGCTGGGCGCCGGCGAAGGTTGGGCCAAGACCATCCTGTTCAATGCCGCGCTGTCCGACCAGTTCTCCGGTTTCTTCAAGCGCGCCGACACCTTTGCGCTTGGCATTTGCAACGGTTGCCAGATGTTGAGCAACCTGAAGTCCATCATCCCGGGCGCCGAGGCCTGGCCGAAGTTCACCCGCAACAAGTCCGAACAGTTCGAGGCGCGTTTCGCGATGGTGGAAGTGGCCGAGTCCCCGTCGATCTTCTTCGCCGGGATGGCCGGCACGCAAAGCCCGATCGCCGTTGCGCATGGCGAAGGTTATGCCGACTTCTCGCGGACCGGCAACATCGACGAAGCGATCGTCGCGATGCGCTGGATCGACAATCGCGCACAGGTGACGGAAACCTATCCGTTCAACCCGAACGGCTCGCCGCGCGGCATTACATCCGTCACCACGCCGGACGGCCGCTTCACGGTGCTGATGCCGCACGCGGAGCGCGTGTTCCGCACGGTCCAGCATTCCTGGCACCCGGACGGCTGGGGCGAGGATTCGCCGTGGATGCGCATGTTCCGCAATGCGCGCAAGTGGGTTGGTTGATTCTCAGCTTGTTGAAGCAGGGCTGGCTGGGATGAAGATCCCAGCCGGGTTCGGCGGTCCGGATGAAAGCCGGGATCGCGTCCCGGTCTAGGATGCTCAGCCGTCCAGCGGCAACGCAGCGATGCTGCGCAGGCGTTCCGCTTCCTTCGGCGCGAGCTTTCTGAGCAGTTTCGATCGCGCCATTCTGCGAAGCAGGGGCAGGCCGCGGCGCAGTACACGGCGGGCGTCTTCCGGCGCGTCGTCCAGATACGCCCTCGCGATATCGGGCAGGGCTGCAGATTCGCGGCTGCGCACGATGCTGCTGAAGAACAGCGCGGCGTCGAATGCCTGCAGCAGCGCCAGCGGAAAGCGCGCATCCAGCGCGGTTTCGAAATCGATCCGGCCGAGCGTTCCTTCCGGCGTACGCACGAGATTGCGTACCTGCGCGCCACCGTGCCAGTGTCCGGCCTGGTGGAATGCCGCCAGATCGCGTGCGGCTTCGTTCAGCCATTGAAGTCGGACGCCGGCGTCGACCTGGTCCGCCAGCAGTTGCGCGAGCGTCGGGCCGGCGTCGCTGCTGACGAATAGGTCGCGCTCCGCGTGCAGGACTTCCGGGACCGCACAGCCGGCAGCGCGCAGCCGGCGTAGGCGCTGCACTTCGACCGGCCATCCCTTCTCATAGCGAACCGGATGAAACGGCAGGTCCTTGCCGAGCCAGCGCCGGATCAGCGGGGCAAGGGCGAGCAGGATCCTTTCGTGCGAGCGAAGGCTGGCCGGGCGTTTGGCGAAGCCGGATCGGCCGCGCCAGATGACCGGGCGCACCGGGTGGCGGGCGTCGACGACGGTCTCCAGGTCGGCTGCGTGTTCGATGGATGGGTGGGGGCTCATCTCTGAAAGAAAAAAGGCGCTTCGGATGAAGCGCCCTTGTGCGGGAATTGCGCGCTTACTGGATCTTGGCCTTCTTGCGCAGCTCTTCCTGGAAGCCCTGCAGCTTCTGCTGCTGCAGCGATTCCGCGATGTGCGGCTTGACTTCTTCCAGCGAGGGCAGCTGTGCGTCGCGCACGTCTTCTAGCTTGATCACGTGATAGCCGTACTGTGTCTGCACGGGAGCCTGTGTGAACTGGCCCTTCTGCAGCGAGACCATCGCATCCGAGAACGGCTTGACGAAGGCGCCCGGCGGAGCCCAGTCGAGATCGCCGCCGGCCGCGGCCGAACCGGGATCCTTCGACTGCTTGGCCAGCTCTTCGAACTTCGCGCCGCCCTTGAGCTTGTTGATGATGCCCTTTGCTTCTTCCTCGGTTTCGACGAGGATGTGGCGGGCATGGTATTCCTTGTCGCCGGACTGGGCCTTGAACTTGTCGTACTCGGCCTTGATCTCGGCATCGGACACCGGGTTCTTCTCGAGATAGTCCTGCACCAGCGCGCGGATCGCGATCGACTGGCGCGCGATCTCGGCCTGGTTCTGCACGTCCGGATTCTTGGTCACGCCGCGGCGGTTCGCTTCCTGCATCAGGATCTCGCGGTTGATCAGTTCTTCACGTACCATCGCGCGCAGCTCGGGGGAATCCGGCTGGCCCTGGGCCTGCAGTTGCTTGATCATGGTGTCGGCGCGCGAGGACGGAATCGGCTTGCCGTTCACGACGGCCAGATTCTGCGCCATGGCGGGCAGGGCGATCGCGGCGACCAGCGCCATCAGCAGGCGGGCGGGTTGTACGAAGGTCATGTGTCTTCCTAACTCTCGATGTGTGGGTAAAAAACGGATGGACGGGGCCGCAATGCGGTGCCGATGATGTGATGCCGCTGGTCAGCGGTTCAACTCCGAGGGCGCGACTGCGGCGATGTTCAGGGCGTGGATTTCGCCCGGCATCATGTCGCGCAGGCAATCATACACCAGTCGGTGTCTGGCCAAACGGTTAAGCCCTTCGAAACGCTCGGAAACGATGTGCAGCCTGTAATGGCCGGCCCCGCCTGCCGCGCCGGCGTGGCCTGCGTGCAAGTGCGATTCGTCGACGAGTTGACAGTCGAGGGGTGTGAAAGTTGCAGCCAGCAGGCTGCGCATTTTCTCGATGCGCGCGCTCATCGCAAGCTCACTCTTCCTTGATGTACTTCGACAGCATCATGCTCTGTGCAATCACGAAAGCGAGCATGAGACCGGTGAATCCGAACATCTTGAAATTGACCCAGGTGCTTTGCGAGAAGCTGTAGGCGACATATAGATTCACCAGACCCATCGCGACGAAAAACGCCGCCCACGACAGGTTCAGCCGGTGCCAGACCGGACCCGGCAGCGCGACCTGCTTCTCCAGCATCTGGCGGATCAGGTTGCGGCCGAACAGGGCCTGGGCGCCGAGCAGCACGCCGGCGAACAGCCAGTAGAGCACGGTGGGCTTCCACATGATGAAGGTCTCGTTGTGGAAGTAGATCGTCGCGCCGCCGAACACCGCAATGATGGCCAGCGAGATCCACAACATCGACTCGACCTTCTTTCCGCGCGCAACCAGGTAGAGAATCTGGGCGGCTGTGGCGAGGATGGCAACCGCAGTGGCGAGCAGGATGGGTGCCTGTTCGACCGTTGCTCCGCCTCCGGCTATCAGCGCTGACAGGTAGCGGTCCGACAAGGCAAGAGCGGCTTCCGGATTGCTTTCGCCCCACTTGAACATGGCGAAGAACAGGATCACGGGGAACAGATCGAACAGGAACTTCATCGTTTGGGTTTTTCCTTGTCAGGCAGAACTGGCGGTCCGCGCCGGTTCGAACTGCAGCGCGGCGGAATTGATGCAATAGCGCAGTCCAGTAGGCGGAGGTCCGTCCGGAAACACGTGCCCGAGATGGGCATCGCAGATCGCGCACAGAATTTCGGTGCGTATCATGCCATGACTGCGATCGATACGCTCGATCACGTTGGCAGGATCGATGGGTTCGAAGTAACTCGGCCAGCCGCAGCCGGAATCGAACTTGGTGTCGGAGGCGAACAGTGCGGTGCCGCAGCAGACGCAGCGGTAGATGCCGGCTTCGTGATGATCCCAATAGCGGCCGGTGAACGCGCGCTCGGTGGCGGCGTGGCGCGTGACCTCGTATTCCATTGGTTCCAGCTGCGCGCGCCATTCGGCGTCGCTCTTGACGACTTTCTCACTCATGATGAACAACTCACTTCCAGATGGCTCGCCCAGTCCGGCGGCAGCGCCGCGTAGTGTTCATGCTCGGGCTGCTCGTCGAACGGACGTTCAAGGATGGCGAGCAGGCGCGCGACTTCGGAAATATCCTTGTCCTGCGCCTTCTCGATGGCGGTCTGCGCAAGATAATTGCGCAGCACGTATTTCGGGTTGACCCGGTTCATCGCCGCGCGGCGCTCGGCGTCGTTGCTGTTTTCGCGAGCAAGGCGCTGGCGGTACTTCACCGCCCAGGCGTCGAACGCGGCGCGGTCGATGACAAGGTCGCGCACGCCTTCGTCGCCAGGCCCGGGGTCACGGCCAAGGTCGGCGAGGCGGCGGAAGAACAGCGTGAAATCGACATGATTGGCCTGCATCAGCGCGAACATTGCATCGATCAGTTCGCCGTCCTCTTCCATCTTCTCGCGCAGGCCGAGCTTCGCATGCAGCAGCGCGTCGAGCTTGTCGTCATAGGCCGGCTTGTAGATCTCGAGCGTGTCCTGCGCCTCCTCGACGCTGCCCACCAGCGGCAGCAGCGCCTGGCCGAGCGCATAGCAGTTCCATTGGCCGATCCGCGGCTGCATCTGATAGGCATAGCGGCCCTGACGGTCGCTATGGTTGCAGATGTGGCGCACGTCAAAGGCTTCCATGAAGCCGAACGGTCCGTAATCGATCGTGATGCCGAGGATGGACATGTTGTCGGTGTTCATGACGCCGTGCATGAAGCCAACCGCCTGCCATTGGGCGATCAGTTCGGCGGTGCGTCGCGTGACTTCGCCAAGCAACGCGCGATACGGGTTGTCTGCATCGCGCAGCGCGGGGTAGAAATTGTCGATCACGTAGTCGGCCAGCAGCTTCAGTTCGTGCTGGCGCTCGTTATAGAACCAGTGCTCGAAGGAGCCGAAGCGCACGAACGACGGCGCCATTCGCGTCGCCACTGCGGCCGTCTCGACCGTTTCACGGATGACCGGCATGTCGGAGCCGACCACGCAAAGTGCGCGCGAGGTCGGGATGCCGAGCCCGGCCATCGCCTCCGAACACAGAAATTCACGGATCGATGAGCGCAGCACCGCGCGACCGTCCCCCATGCGGGAGTAGGGCGTCAGGCCCGATCCCTTCAGCTGCAGTTCCAGCCTCCCAGCGCCCTGTGCGTGTGCCGCATCACCGAGCAGGATCGCGCGGCCGTCGCCTAGCTGGCCAGCCCAGACGCCGAACTGGTGACCGGAATAGACGGCCGCGAGCGGCTGCGAACCGGGCAACAGACGGTTGCCGGCGAAGGTTTCCAGGAATTCCTCGTGCGCGAACTCGGATGCATCGAGTCCGATCAGCCGCGCCGCGGCAGCGCTTGCGCCAACCAGATACGGAGCGGGAATCGGCGTCGGCTGCAGGCGCGTATAGAACGCCGGCGGCAAGGCGGCGAATCCGTTCTGCAAGGGGAGACTGTCGAGCCGGTAAGGGGCCGCGACCGGCCGGATTTCATTCATGAACATCTTTCAGGCAAGAACGCGGGATACGCGCCTGCTTAATGGAATGCGCGCTGCAAGGCTTGGTTCCCGCCTCGGGCCGGAGGGGAAAGCCGTCCGGCGAGCGGGGCAAGGCGGTATTTTGACAGAGAACAAAGCACCCGGCCGGCGGTGGTATCACTATGGCGCGCCGCGCTTTGTGCTGCATCGCGGAATGAAAATCCGTTGACTGAGTAGCACGGTCGTTCAAAAATTTGCCTTCCACCTCCCGCACTCATCCTTGGAGACACGATGACGGAATACCCTAAGAGCCCCCTGATGGGCCAGATGATGAGCCAGCCCCTGCTCATCGCGAGCATCATCCGGCATGCCGACCGCCATTTCGGAACCAACGAGATCGTCTCCCGGCGCGTGGAGGGCGATATTCATCGCTACACTTATCGCGACTGCCATCGCCGTGCCCGCCAGATGGCCAATGCGCTCGCCGCACACGGCGTGAAGATGGGCGACCGGGTCGCCACCCTGGCCTGGAACGGTTACCGTCACATGGAGCTGTATTACGCGATCTCCGGCTCGGGCGCGGTCATGCACACGATCAATCCGCGCCTGCATCCCGAGCAGATCGCGTATATCGCCAATCATGCGGAAGACCAGTTGCTGTTCTTCGACCTGACTTTCCTGCCGCTGGTCGAGGCGTTCGCATCCCATTGCAAGACGGTGCGCGGCTACGTGCTGATGTGCGACCGCGAGCGCATGCCGGCCGAGTCCAAGCTTTCCGGCCTGATGTGCTATGAGGACCTGGTGGACGGCCACTCGGATCAGTACGAATGGCCGTTGTTCGACGAAAACTCGGCCTCCAGCCTGTGCTACACCTCGGGCACCACCGGCAATCCGAAGGGGGCCTTGTATTCGCACCGGTCAACCATCCTGCATTCATACGGGGCGTCGATGCCGGATGCGATGAACATCTCCGCGCGCGACGTGGTGTTGCCGGTCGTGCCGATGTTCCATGTGAACGCCTGGGGCCTTCCATATTCGGCGCCGCTCAACGGTGCGAAGCTGGTTTTTCCGGGGCCCGCGCTGGACGGCAAGTCGATCTACGAACTCTTCGAGCAGGAAAAGGTGACGTTCTCGGCCGGCGTGCCGACGGTCTGGCTCGGCCTGCTCAACCATGTCGGCGAGAACAAGCTGCGCTTCTCGTCGTTCCGCCGAACCATCATCGGCGGCTCCGCCTGTCCGCCGGCGATGATGAAGGCCTTCCGCGAGCAGTACGGCGTCGAGGTCATTCATGCCTGGGGCATGACGGAAATGTCCCCGCTCGGCACCACCTGCACGCTGCAGTCCCATCATGTCAGCCTGGCGCCGGAGCAGCAGCAGGCGATTCTCGAGAAACAGGGGCATGTGATCTACGGCGTGGACATGAAGATCGTCGACGACGTCGGCGCAGAACTGCCCTGGGACGGCAAGACCTATGGCAACCTGCTGGTCAAGGGACCGTGGGTCATCGGTTCCTATTTCAAGGGCGAGGGCGGGGACGTGCTGCAGGACGGCTGGTTCCCGACCGGAGACGTTGCCACGATCAGCCCGGACGGCTACATGCAGATCACCGACCGCAGCAAGGACGTGATCAAGTCCGGCGGCGAATGGATAGGCAGCATCGACCTAGAGAACATCGCGGTTGCCCATCCGGCCGTGCAGCAGGCCGCCTGCGTCGGCGTGCGCCATCCGAAGTGGGACGAGCGCCCGCTGCTGGTGGTGGTGAAGAAGCCCGGCGCGGAACTCAAGAAGGAAGAGCTGCTGGCCTTCTACGAGGGCAAGATCGCCAAATGGTGGATGCCGGATGATGTCGTGTTCGTCGACGCCTTGCCGATCGGCGCGACCGGCAAGGTGCTGAAGAACCGCATCCGCGAACAGTTCAAGGATCACCGCCTGCCCACGGCGTGAACCCGACCGCTCCGCGCGGCGCCGCGGAACGCGTAGCGGGAGACGCGACTGGTACATGCATGGGATTCAACGCTCCCATTCAAAATTTTCCTCACGGATTCGGTTGCGGTCGGTAGACTGATGCTGCCACCGCAGTCGCATCCGCTCCTGCGAATGCCTCCTGCGTTGGAACAAAGGGGCGGCGCCCTATGGCGACCAGCCTCACAACCTACGGAGGAGACTTTATATGCGGATCGCCAACCTGCGCAGCGCTTTCGTCCTGTGCGCCGCGCTGCCTTTCCTTGCCCTTGCCCAGCATGCCGAGCCGATACGCATCGGCGTATCCGGACCGTTTACCGGCGGTTCAGCGCCGATGGGACTGAGCATGCTCAACGGGATCCGCCTTGCGGTGGACGAGATCAATGGTATCGGCGGCGTGAACGGCCGCCGGATAGAACTGGTCGAGCGCGACGATCAGGCCAACAACGATCTCGGCGCAAAGATCGCCGATGAGCTCACGCAGATGCGGGTGGTGGCGACGATCGGCATCGTCAACACCGGCGTCGGGCTGGCCTCGATCGACGCGTACCAGAAGGCGCGCATTCCGCTGATGATCGCGGTATCCACCGGCACCACGCTCACGCGCAAGTACGCGCCGCCGCATGCGCCCGAGAACTTCATCTTCCGCGTTTCGCCGACGCTGGATCTGGAGGCGCGCGTGGTGGCGGCCGACCTCAAGCGCAAGGGCCTGGGGAGCGCCGCGATCCTGGCCGATGCGACGGCCTATGGCGAAGCCGGGCTGCAGGCGTTTCTGCGCGAGGCGAAGGCGGCTGGCGTGGAGGTCGCCGCACAGGAGCGCTTCAGGATCGGCGATCAGGACATGAGCGAGCAGGTGCGACGCGCGCGCGCCAGCAATGCCAGGGCACTGGTGGTCTGGGGCATCGGCCCGGAAATGGCCGCAATCGCCCGCAACCGCGAGGCAATCGGCTGGAACGTGCCGATGCTCGGAAGCTGGACCTTCTCGATGCTCAATTTCATCGAGCCGGCAGGACGGGCCGGCGAGGGGGCGCTGATGCCGCAGACCTTCATCCAGGACGTCGGCTCAAGCGCAAAGAACAGCTTCCTGCTGGCGTATCGGCGCGCGTACAACACCGATCTCATCCCGTCGCCGATGAGTGCCGCACAAGGCTATGACGGCATGCACCTGCTTTACCTCGCGCTACGGCAGGCCAACTCGACCGAGGGTCCGCGGATCAAGGAAGCGCTGGAGGACCTGCGCATGCGTTACCAGGGTGTGATCACGAGCTATCACCGTCCGTTCTCGCGCGAGGACCATGACGCGATCACGCAGAACATGCTGCTGATGGGCGTGGTGGCGAAGGGGCGGGTCGATTATGCCTATGCGGACGACCAGCGACGTGGCGCCCTGCTGCGGATGAAGGCGAATTGAGTGGGTCGGCGCGGATGCTGCCTGCTCGCGCGTAGTGGGCAGCCCAGGGGTGCCGCTTAGACCTATGAAACCGATCGCTGGATCGATTGCCCTTGCTATGTCGTTCCCCTAGGCGCCCCCGCACAGGCGGGAACCCAGTTCCAACGCACGTAGGAGGGCTTGTGTTCGATCCGGGCTCCCGCCTGCGCTGGAGCGACAAGTACAGGGCCCTTGCTTCAGCGAACGGCATTCCAGTAGCAAACCGTGCTGGTCAGACGGGGCCGAGATCCGCGCTTCCTTTTTGAAGGCAAAATAATACGAGCGTGCTTTTTTGCGGTATAGTTGGTTCGCTTATCCTGAACCCACCGCCATCCAGAAAAGGAAGAGACATGACTGCAGAATACAAGGTGCACGGCTCGGTTGCCGTGATCACGCTGAACAATCCTCCGGTCAACGGATTGGGCCACGCCACGCGCTCCGCTGTGGTCGACGGCTTGCGGCAGGCCATGAACGACGAGGCCGTCAAGGCGATCGTCATCACCGGCGCCGGCAAGGCATTCTCCGGCGGTGCGGACATCCGCGAATTCAATTCCCCGAAGGCGCTGGCCGAACCGACGCTGCACACCGTCATCAGTGCCGTCGAGAACGCCACCAAGCCGGTGATCGCCGCGATCCACACGGTTTGCATGGGCGGCGGACTGGAGCTTGCGCTCGGCTGCCACTACCGCGTCGCAGCGCCCGGCGCGCAGATCGCGCTGCCCGAAGTCAAGCTGGGCATTCTTCCGGGGGCGGGCGGCACGCAGCGCCTGCCGCGCGTGGTGGGCCTGGAGCTGGCGCTGAACATGATCGTCTCGGGCAATCCGGTGCCGTCGGAGAAGCTGGCGAAGACCGCGCTGTTCAACCTGATGGCCGAAGGCGACCTGTTGGAAGCCGCGATCGCATTCGCGAACGAAGTGGCCGATGCGCGCCCGCTGCCCAAGGTGCGCGACCAGAAGATCGACTATCCGAACTACGAAGGCTTCCTGCAGTTCTCGCGCAACACGGTACGCGCGATGGCCGGTCCGTTCCCGGCGCCGCTCAAATGCGTGGATGCGGTGGAAGCGGCCATCACGAAGAAGTTCGACGAGGGCATAGCCTATGAACGTTCGCTGTTCCTCGAACTGGTGCAGACCACCGAGTCGAAGGCACTGCGCCATGCGTTCTTCGGCGAGCGCGCCGCGAGCAAGATTGCGGATGTGCCGGAAGACACGCCCAAGCGCGAGATCAAGACCGCCGCGGTGATCGGCGCCGGCACGATGGGCGGCGGCATCGCGATGAATTTCGCCAACGCCGGCATCCCGGTCAAGATCCTGGAAATGAAGCAGGAAGCGCTGGACCGCGGCCTGGCGACGATCCGCAAGAACTACGAGAACACGATGAAGAAGGGCAAGCTGTCGCCCGAGAAATTCGAGCAGCGCACGGGCCTGATCTCCGGCACGCTGTCGTACGACGACATAGCGCAGGCCGACATCGTGATCGAGGCCGTGTTCGAGGAGATGGGCGTCAAGGAGCAGGTGTTCAGGAAGCTCGACGAAGTGATGAAGCCGGGCGCGATCCTGGCCTCGAACACCTCGACGCTGGACGTCAACAAGATCGCGTCCTTCACCAAGCGTCCGCAGGATGTGATCGGCCTGCATTTCTTCAGCCCGGCCAATGTGATGAAGCTGTTGGAGATCGTGCGCGGCGACAAGACCGGCAAGGATGTGCTCGCGACCGCGATGGCGCTGGCGAAGAAGATCAAGAAGACCGGCGTGGTGTCCGGCGTGTGCGACGGCTTCATCGGCAACCGCATGATCGAGCAGTACAGCCGCCAGGCCGGCTTCCTGCTCGAAGAGGGCTGTCTGCCGGAGCAGGTCGACAAGGCAATCGAGAAGTTTGGCTTCGCGATGGGGCCGTTCCGCATGGGCGACCTGGCCGGCAACGACATCGGCTGGGCGATCCGCAAGCGCCGCTACGTCGAGAAGCCGGAGGTCACCTATTCGAAGACGGCCGACCTGCTGTGCGAGATGGGCCGCTTCGGCCAGAAGACCTCGGCCGGCTGGTATGACTACAAGCCGGGCGACCGCAAGCCGTATCCGTCGCAACCGGTCAACGAGATGATCGTCAAGCACTCGGCCGATCTCGGCATCGAGCGCCGCAAGATCAGCGACGAGGAGATCGTGCAGCGGCTGGTGTTCGCGCTCGTCAATGAAGGCGCGTACATCCTGGAGGAAGGCATCGCCCAGCGCGCTTCCGACATCGACATGGTCTACCTGACCGGCTACGGCTTCCCGCTGCATCGCGGCGGTCCGATGTTCTATGCCGACACCGTCGGCCTGCAGAACGTGGTGATGGCGATGGAGCGCTTTGCGAAGGGACGCCATGGCGAAGCCTGGAAGCCGGCGCCGTTGCTGGCAAGGCTGGCCGCAGAGGGCAAGACCTTCAACTGATTCGCGCGTCTGCCTGATGGGCCGGATGCAGCCGTTCGCGCGGCTGCATCCGGCCTTGTTTGTTTCCGGGGTATTCAGGCCGATCGAGATTGCCGGCCCGTGTGCCCCAGGCGGTCTGCAGTTCTTGCGAAGCCGGCTCGCGCTGCTGCAGCAGGCCGCAGACGGCGGCCAGCGCCGCGCCCCATACCGCATGGGCGGTCCACATCAGTGCGTTGCGCTGCGTCGGATGGCGCGTGGCCGGCGTAAGGATGCGCGCAGCCGGGATCCATCCGAGATAGCTCGCCGCCCAGACGGCCAGGCCGTAGGCGGGACCGGTCAGTGCCGGCGGGCCGTCGAGCGCCCGCGTGCGCTCGAGCAGCGGGTACATGGCGCCGGTCAGCGCGCCATAGGCGAAGTGGGCAGCCAGCGCGGCGGCGGTCAGCCGGCCGCCCTGCAAGGCCGGTTCCCCGTCGCCGTGGCGCGCCACGCGCGAAGTGATCAGCACCGGCGGCAGAGGATACTGTTGCTCGCGCGGCAGCCGGCGGAACAAGCCGCTCATCACGATGGTCATCGGAATCGTCGCCACGGCGCCAGCCAGCGCTCCCTTCATCATTGGATGCATGCAATCCTCTCCGTATTTTCCGTCTGTTGGATGAACCGGGCGTTCGGCGGTTCCGGTTTCTCCATCCGGCAACGTGGCGTTGCTGCCGCGAAGAACCGTCTGCCCGCTGCGCTGTCGGATCAGCATCAGAATGGAGTGCATGTGATCCGGGCCGAGCGTGCGGAAATACTGATTGCCGAAGATAGCCCGACCCAGGC
>DATLGF010000303.1:0-3538 GCA_035540575.1 Noviherbaspirillum sp. | reverse complement strand
GCGTTGTTGCGCAGCAGCCGGTCGATGTGTTCGTCGATCGGCACGCTGCCGGGCAACAGCGTGAGCGGATTCGCATAGCGCGCCGCGTTGATCTGCATCTGCGTGATCTCGCGCATCAGGTCGTGGCCGGTGCCCATGCCGAGATAGCGGCCGTGCTCGGTGATGATGAAGCCGTTCGACAGGTGATGCCGGGCGCCGTCGACCACCATCTGCGACAGGGCCTGCACGCCGGTGTTGACGTCGACGATCAGCGGCGCCGGGTCCATGAAGGTCTGGCAGCTCTTGCGCCCGTACAGTTCGCGCAGGTAGAGACGCGCGAAACGGTCGACCAGATCGCGGCGGGAGATCAGGCCGACCGGCTGTTCGTCGGCCACCACGGGAATGGTCGCCAGGTCGGGATTGTCATTGAACAGTTCGCACACATCGTTGTTCGTCATGTGCGGACGCGCGACCGGCACGGTGCGCAAGAGCTTCTGCGCGGTCGCCGCATTGTGCGCGGGCGAATGCGAATGTGGATACACGGGCACGCCGCCGCCGGCCAGACCTTGCAGCACGTCGTTCGCGAGACTGCCGGGCGGGTTCGGATGGGGGCGTGCGATATGGTAGCCCTGTCCGCAGCGGATGCCGAGGTCGCGGATCAGCAGCAACTCGGCCTGGGTCTCGATGCCTTCGGCAATCACGGCGGTGCCGGATTGCTCCGCGATCTCCTGGATCGAGCGCACGAACTGCAACTTGACCGGGTCGTGATTGATCCCCTGGACGAAGTGCATGTCGATCTTCACATACTCCGGCCGCAGCTCCGACCACAGGCGCAGGCTGGAAAACCCCTCGCCGAGGTCATCGATCGCGATGCGGAACCCCATGCCGCGGTAATGACGAACCGCCTCGCGAAGCAGCTCGTAGTCGTAGGTCGGTTCGTTTTCCGTCAGCTCGATGATCACGCGTTCCGGTTGGATTCCAACCTGCTCGATATAGGCGAGGGTTTCTCCGCGCCGCGCATGCGGTTGCAGCAGCATCTCCGGACTCACGTTCAGGAACAGCCGGCCGGGGAGGGCGAGTTCGGCGAAGCGTTCCAGCACCACGCGCCGGCACAGGTGCTCGAGCTGCACCGACCGGCCATGCGCGCGCGCCGTCTTGAACAGGTTCATCGGCGAGTGCAGCGGACTGTCCGACGGCCCCCGGATCAGGCCTTCATAGCCGACGATCTCGCCGTTCCGTACGTCGATGATCGGCTGGAACAGCGCGTTCAACTGCCGGTGTTCGAGAATGTCGTGCAGGCGGGCGAGCAACATGACGTCGAGCTTCTCCTCATCGGATGGACGGATTTTCGGCAGGTGCATCAGGGAGCGCGCGGCCACCGGCGGCAGGAGCGCTTCGGCGAAATGCAGCGTCATGGATCGCAGCTCCGGACGCACGTGTTCAAGCGGCGGGCTGGCAGGGGATGTGTGTTCAAGGAATGTTTCTTTTGCGACGGGACGTTCGGATGCTAGCCGCTGTATATGACAGGCCGATGACGCAGCAGCACGCTGCGCGTCCTGCTCGAGCCAAGAGGGGGCTTCCCATCGAAGCAACTTCTGCTATAATCCCGTGCTTTGCGGCGCACCCCGCCGCAACGACCAAGCAGGAAAGGTGGCAGAGTGGTCGAATGCGCTGGACTCGAAATCCAGTATAGGGTAACTCCCTATCGTGGGTTCGAATCCCACCCTTTCCGCCAGAATTGAGAACCGAGAGGTTCAAGGAAGTCCAAAAGCCCGCGCAAGTCCTCGAGACGGCGCGGGTTTTTTGTTTTCCGATTCGGCGCCTCAGGCATACCAAAGCCGACGCGCGTTCGCAGTTGCGCGGCGATGGATCGGCTTCAGGCCGTGCGACATCAGGGTGCTCATTGCCGACGCTTGCTGCTTCGCGAGTTCCGACCACGCCGTGATCGACCCGTTCAGCCACGCCTGCTGGGAGGCGGCCAGGCTCGTGGGGGTGAAAAGCCCTGCCGCAAGCGGCGGCGCGGAGAGCTTCATCCAGTACTGCATCATCTGCATGCCGGCCTGGGGCAGGAGCATCATCATCCGCAGGCCTACCGCGCCGGCGGACTCCCAGGCCGCTTCAATTTTTTCCAGACCCATCCTCTGGAATTCGCGCTGGTCGCTGGCATCAGGCCGGTTTCCAGCCGCCGCGATGCGCCGCACACGGTGGTTGATGACGAAGGCCGATGCTCCCAGCATTGCTGCACTTTTCCAGGAAAGCTGTATCCAGGGAGCGAATGAGGCGGGCGGCGGGACGGCAGCCGGTGGCAGGGAACGGCGCCTGCGGCGAGTGATGTGGTTCATCTCGGTTGGAGCGGCGCCTGCTACCGTTGGTTCTTGTGCCGCATGCGTGCCCCAAGGATATGGATTGATTCATGCCAACTGCATGACATCCGTCCCAGGCGGGGATGTTGAAGCGGCGAACCAAGGCCGGCCTGTCCGGTTCGAACCGATACCCTTACCTTATCACGCCCCGATGTCCGAAGCTGAAACCGCACGCGGCCTGGATCGCACCCGGCGCCTCGCCACCGGCTTGCTGATAGCCATGGCCGTGGTGTTCGTGATCGCGCGCTCGCAGCAGGCGGCCTACCCTTGGCTTTCCTTTGTGGCGGCGTTCGCGGAAGCGGCGATGGTCGGCGCCCTGGCAGACTGGTTCGCGGTGACCGCGCTGTTCCGTTCGCCGTTCGGCTTGCCGATTCCCCATACCGCGATCATTCCGCGCAACAAGGATCGCATCGGCGACAGCCTGTCGAATTTTCTCGAACACAATTTCATGACGCAGGAAATCATCCGCGAGGAATTGCGCATGATCGACTTCGCCGGCGCCGTGGCCGGCTGGCTGGCGCAGCCGGAGAACAGTCGGTCGTTGTCGCGCCAGGTCTTGCGTGCGCTGCCGGCATTGCTGCGCGTGGTTGAGGACGAGGACGTGCGACAGTTCATGCAACAGCGCCTGTCGCGGGCAATCGATAACACGAAGCTCGCGCCGCTGGCGGCCGAGCTGCTGTCGGTGCTGGTCGCCAGCCGGCATCATCAGGCGCTGTTCGACCGCATCGTCGAGATGGCCGCGCGCGGCCTGGAGCAGAATCGCGACTACATCCGCTGGAAAGTGCACGAAAACAGTCCGCGCTGGCTGCCCAAGGCGATCGACGAGCGGTTCTACCGCCGCCTGGTCGAGGCGCTCGAAAGCACGTTGGCCGAAATGCGCGACGAGGACAGCGAGTGGCGGCTGCGCTTCCAGCATCTGGTCGAGGACTTCATCGAGCAGCTGCGCCATTCGCCCGAATACGAGGAGCGCATGCATGTCGCAGTCAACGAGGTACTCGGCCATCCGCTGGTACGCGACTACACCATCGATGTCTGGCACGAGTTGAAGAAACGCATCGAGGCCGAGGCCCAGGCACAGGATTCACCGCTGGGCGCGAAGCTGGACGAGGCGCTGCGCTCGCTCGGCAGCGAGCTGCTGGCGGACATGCGGCTGCGCCGCAAGCTGAACCAGTCGATCCGCATCCTCGCCACCGAAG
>DATLGF010000302.1:0-4034 GCA_035540575.1 Noviherbaspirillum sp. | reverse complement strand
GTCCATTCGTGGTGCAGGGGCTGCCCGGGTCACCGGCATTGCCCCGGTACTCGAGTTCGACGTTGGTCATCGGAATGCTGAGCGGCTGGAGCAGCAGCATGCATGCATAGTCGATGACCTGGTTTGCCCCATTGACCACCGGGACGGTGGCCAATCGCCGATTGCTGCCGTAATCGCGGTGGCCTCCGGTGCTGTTGCCCGGCGCGGCGAGGTTCTGGAAGCTGTTCAGGCTCAGTCCGGTAATCGACTCGCAGCTGTTCGCGCCGCGCACCCGCGTTCCGGTGTCGGCGCAGGAGGCATAGGCGAGCCGTTTCGTGACGAAGTTTTGCGCCGTCGCATGAGCTCCCGGTCCGGGAGTCCCGTCGTAGGCGCTGCGCCGGCTTGGCCAGTTGTTCGACGTGTAGGCATAACCGGTGAAGTCCGGCCGGTTCACTGCAGGATCGCCGGTGTTCTTGTAGATGCCGAAGCGATAGTTCCAGACGTCCGCAATCGATGTCTGCACCCCTGGTGTACCCAGGGTGTCGCCGACGCGCGTGCCGCAGGAACCCTCGAGCTCCGCTGCCGTTTGCGCCGCATTGTTTGAACCGTCCAGGTTCGCCCAACCGATCTGTCCGCCCTGGGCAGCGTTCTGCTGCATCAGCAGGGTGACCCATTCACCCACTTCGAACCCATAGTCCGGTGCCGCGCTGCCGGGCTTCGGCTTGAGCGCGAGTGGAATCGGACAAGTGGTCTGGGCACTCGATCGTGTTGCAACGGCGAGAGCAAATACGTTCTGTGCATTCGGATAGCTTGCAGTGGCGCCGCTGAACGCGCCCATGGCCTGCAGCAGCCACAGCTGAACGCCCGGCTGGGTGTGCTGGCACTGCGCATATCGCGCATCCGCGGGCACTGCGGTGGGCAGGTAAGCCGCGTCGCGAAAGGAAATGTCGTCTCCGGTCACCATCGGGCGGCCGCGCCAGTTCACTGACTGGAAGTCGACCCGGTTGAGATTGCCGGCGGCAATGCCCGCATTGGTCGCACGCACCAGCGCGTCTTCGCGCCCATCGAGTTCCTGGGCGGCGGAAAGCGCGCAACTGTCCATTGCGTTCTGCAACTCCGTCTTGACGACGAACAGATGGCCGAAATCAAGCGCAATCGCCGAAAAGCCGAGAAGAAACAGCAGCACCAGCGCAGTGGTCACGATGACGGCACCGCACTGCCGGCCTCGCTTCGATGCGGGAAGGAGAACTTGCGTACGCATGGGAAGGGTCTAGCTGCACTGTGCTGTCGTGAGGCAGGTTGCGACACGGCCGATGAACGAAGGGAAGCTGTTGGCGATAGTGAGCGCATCCAGCGCCAGTACCAGCGCGATCGACACCACGGCGATCACGAGGGCGTACTCGACGACCTGCGCTCCATCTTCGTCCCGCATGAACTGAGCAAGCATCGCGATTCTCCCGGTAAGCCCCGCGGCCGTCCGACCGCATCGGGGCGAGCAGAAGGTGGCCTCGCGCGTTCGCAAGGCCACCGATCCGAATCACCCGCCCGTCAGGTGCAGGTGGCCGTCGTAAGGCAGGTGGTCACGCGACCGATGAAGGTGGCAAAGCCGCCGCCGTCGGCTGTCAGCGCCTGCAGTGCGATGACGAGCGCGATCGATACCACCGCAATGATCAGTGCATACTCGACGACCTGCGCGCCATCCTCATCCTTGAAGAAAGTTCGGATCGCGTTTCCAAGGGTTTGCAAAGTCACGTTCATGTGTTTCACCTCATATCGTGGGTTTAGGTTGAATGCTGCCTACTGCATGGGTACTGCCACTGCGAACTGCAAACCTGGCGCGGCTAGCGGCCGCTGCTGATGCTGCCGCCGATGTTGATCACATTGGTGACCGGCGGCGGCGCCTTGTATGTATCCTGGTAGCGGCCCACCGCCTCTGCTGCCGACGGGCCGTCCAGACCTGCCACGGGATGATCCTTCGTGCCCGCTTGCGGGTCGAACGTCATGCGGGCACGTGCCTCGCGCACCGCATCGCCAAACCTTGCGTCGTAGTTCGGGGTGGTGGAGGTCGCACATCCGGCCAGCAGGGCAGCCAGGGAAATACAGGTGATTGCCTTCATCGCCACTCCATTACTTCGTTTCAGGTTGGACCGCTGGTTCAGGTGCACCGGATGTGTCGGGAGATGGCGCGGCGCCCTCGGCCATCCCCCGGAACAGCACATCCGCGCGGCTCGGGACGACGTGATTGTCGGTGGGCAGCGTGACCGGCCCAGTCAGAGGCTTGACCAGGCGCGGGGTGACGACGAACACGAGTTCTGTCTGATCGTTCTGGAACTCGGTCGAACGGAACAGCGCGCCCAGAATAGGTACTTCGCCTACACCCGGAAAACGGTTGATGGTCTCCGTAACGTTGTTGCGGATCAGGCCGGCTATGACGAAGCTCTGCCCATCGCCAAGCTGGACAGTGGTGTCGGCGCGCCGTGTCGTCATCGAAGGCAGGATCGCGGTCACGCCATTGATTGCCGTGAACGGTGAACCGGTCTGGGACAGCTCGGAGACTTCCGATACCAGCTTGAGGTTGATCCGGCCGCCGAGCACCGTCGGCGTGAACTGCAACCCGACGCCGAATTCCTTTTCTTCCAGCGTGATGCGGGTGCCACCGGCAACCGTGTCCTGGGCGACCGGGATGAATATCTTGCCACCGGAAAGGAAGCTGGCCTTCTGCCCGCTGATCGCCATGATGTTGGGTTCAGCCAGTACCCGCACCAGGCCGTCGCGCTTTTCCGCGTCGATACCAAGCAAGGTGCCGTTGCTGGTCGGGAATCCGAACTCCGGATGCCCGAGTGCGCCGGCCGCAGCGGCGGAACTGCCGGCAACACCGGCTACTGCCCGCCCGGTGACATAGCCGGGCGCCAGATTGCCGCCGTAGTGGCCGATCGCCGCGGCGCCGCCGCCCACGATGCCGGAGACGATGCGGGAAGTCAGGCCACCATCCGAAGTGACCAGCCGGGAGAAGTCCAGCCCGAATTTGTCGAGCAGTGTTTTGCTGACCTCGGCAATCTTCACCTCCAGCATCACCTGCTGTGGCGCCGCCACACGCAGCATGTTGACGACCTTCTTTCCGTCGCCGTACGAGCGCGCGATGCGGACGATTTCGTCGAGCCTGCCCGCGTCCGAGACATCACCGGTCAACACCAGTGCGCCCTCCGCCGCACGGATGCGCACGCCGGCTTCCTCCGGCATGAGCTCACGCAAGGTCGCCTGCAGGGTGGTCGGGTCGAGCGTGACGATGATGTCCTTGATCGCGCAACGACCTTGTGTTCCCTGTAGAACGATGTTCATCGATCCCGGCTGCTTGCCGAGTATGAAGAGCTCGGTCGAATTGAGCAGTGTGATGTCGACCTCCGCCACGCCGTGTTCATTGCGCGGCGGCGTTGCCGCGGCGCTCTTTTCCTTGTCGGCAGCATCGGCCGGCTGGCCCGCCCTGCTGGTGGACTGTCCGCCCACCACCATGCGCACGACCGGGAAGTCAAGGCTGATGACCGTCGATTTGCCCAGCGTGACCAGCGCCGGCGGGTCGACCTGCACACCGGTGCAGGGACGCAGTCGCGTGGCAGCGCCGTGACTTTCCTGCCCGACGGCGGCCAGACTCGAGAGCGCCAGCATGGCGGCAAGTGCGACGGAACGAAACGGATTCAGCACGTGCATACTCCTTGTTGCGTTATCGCGGGAAGCAATTGAGCACGCGCGTGCCGTAGTGGATCACCTCCACGCAGGACTGCTCGGGCGGCGCCTTGCTGCGCGCGGCAGTCCTGACCGGCACGGGTCGTGCCGTGCTTTTCGGTTGGGCGGGCTTCTCTCCGAAGAGCTGCTGCTTGGTGGCGCCGGCGGTCGTCACCGGTCCGTTATCGATCTGATTGCGCAGCACGAGCGACAAGGTGCCGACGCTGCGGGCCAGATCCAGCTTCTCGGCGTCCTGCGGCGACAGTTCCAGCGTGACCGCGCTGACCACTCGCGGCTTGGTGTCGTCGCGGCCGGCCTCCTGCGCCACCGCGAGC
>DATLGF010000301.1:0-5818 GCA_035540575.1 Noviherbaspirillum sp. | reverse complement strand
GCCTCATCGCGTTCGCGATGCGCCCAGTAGGCGGCGGAGTGATAGCGCAGGCGCGCGACCAGTTCGCGCTTGGCGGGCCATTTCACCAGATAGTCGTGCGCGCCACGCGCGAATGCCTCGGCCTTGATCTCCGGCGCGTCTTCGGAGGACAACAGGATCAGCGGCAGCAGGCGCGTGGCGGCGCAGGTGCGCACCTGCTGCAGCACTTCCATGCCGCCGATGCCGGGCATCTTGAGATCCACCAGCACGACGGTGGGCTGAAGCTCGCGGCAGCGCGCCAGCGTCTGCGAAGCATCCGGCTCGTAGTGGAAAGCGATATCGGCCTGGTCGCGCAGCGTGTCCCGGATCAGCTCCGCCGTCACGTGCTGATCGTCAACAAGAAGTACCGAGACTGTGTGATTCGCTGCATGCATCGTCAAACGTTTCCATCGCCTCCGGGGGCGCATCGGGCAAGCGCGCATTCTAACCGTGCCTTTCCGGCGTGAATTCGCGTGACGCCCGGAAACGACGGCTACCGAAACGCTGTTTGAGGCATATCAAACGAACAGCCTTACTTCACCGTTGGCGGCACCTCGAAGGTATGGAAAGGCGCCGGACTCGGCACGGTCCACTCCAGGCCTTCCGCACCTTCCCACGGCTTGTCAGCCGCCTTCACGCCGCCACGAATCGACGGCAGCACGATGAAGAACAGGAAGTAAACCTGGGTCAGGCCGAACAGGAAGGCGCCGACCGAGGTCAGCATGTTGAAGTCGGTGTACTGGGCCGGATAGTCGGCATAGCGGCGCGGCATCGCCGCGAGGCCGAGAAAGTGCATCGGGAAGAAGGTCACGTTCAGCCAGATCAGCGAATTCCAGAAATGGAATTTGCCTCGCCACTCGCTGTACATGTAGCCGGTCCACTTCGGCGCCCAGTAGTAGAAGCCGGCGAACAGCGCGAACAGCGAACCGGCCACCAGCACATAGTGGAAATGCGCAATCACGTAGTAAGTATCATGAACCTGGATGTCGATCGGCGCCACCGCCAGGATCAGCCCGGAAAAGCCGCCGATCGTGAATACGAACACGAATCCGACAGCGAACAGCATCGGGGTCTCGAAGGTCAGCGCCCCTTTCCACATCGTGGCAATCCAGTTGAACACCTTCACGCCGGTCGGAATTGCGATCAGCATCGTCGCGTACATGAAGAACAGCTGACCGGTCACCGGCATGCCGGTGGTGAACATGTGGTGCGCCCAAACCACGAACGACAGGATGCCGATCGAGGCGGTCGCATACACCATCGATGCGTAGCCGAACAGCGGCTTGCGGGAAAACGCCGGGATGATTTGCGAGATGATCCCGAACGCCGGCAGGATCATGATGTAGACCTCGGGGTGACCGAAGAACCAGAAGATGTGCTGAAACATCACCGGATCACCGCCGCCGGCGGCGTTGAAGAAGGTGGTGCCGAAGTGGCGGTCGGTCAACAGCATCGTGATCGCGCCTGCCAGCACCGGCATCACGGCGATCAGCAGGTAGGCGGTGATCAGCCAGGTCCAGCAGAACAGCGGCATCTTCATCAGCGTCATGCCGGGTGCGCGCATGTTGAGGATGGTGGTGATGATGTTGATCGACCCCATGATCGACGAGGCGCCCATGATATGCACGGCGAAGATCGCCATGTCCATGCCCGGCCCCATCTGGACCGCCAGCGGCGGGTACAGCGTCCAGCCGGCCGCGGTGGCGCCGCCGCCGACGAAGAACGAGCCGGTCAGCAGGATGCCGGCCGGCGGCAGCAGCCAGAACGAGAAGTTGTTCATGCGCGCGAACGCCATGTCGGAGGCGCCGATCTGCAGCGGAATCATCCAGTTCGCGAAGCCGACGAAGGCCGGCATGATCGCGCCGAACACCATGATCAGGCCGTGCAGCGTCACGAACTGGTTGTACAGCTCCGGCTGCATCAACTGCAGGCCGGGCTGGAACAGTTCTGCGCGGATGAACATCGCCAGCAACCCGCCGGCCATCAGCATGATCAGCGAGAACCAGAGGTAGAGCGTGCCGATGTCCTTGTGATTCGTGGCAAACAGCCAGCGGCGCCAGCCCGTGGGGTGATGGTGGGCGTGTTCGTCCTCGTGGCCGTGCATGCCCGGGTGCGCTGCGCCTTCGGTCGGATTGGCCATCGGAACCTCCGTCTCGGGCCATGGGGAACCGTCCGGCAGACCGGGCGCAAACGCTTGCGACGCGCCCGATGGGAGCGGCACATCTGGGGAGCAAGGGACGCGTGCGGCGTGCCGTGGGAATCCGCCTTGACAGGAGCGGGCGGGACAGAGTTCCAGCCGCGTAGATCAGGCTTGACGTGGAATGGGAAGCAGTGTTCGCCATCACGGGCAGGTGCCACGGCGCTGTATTGCTTGTGTGCTATCTTTGCCCCACGATAACAACACTTCAGGAGGGAAACCATGACCTTTATCGACGCCATCAAGACCTGCTTTGCGAAGTACGCAGACTTCACCGGCAGGGCCACACGCTCGGAGTACTGGTGGTTCTTTCTATTCGTCGTGCTCGGCAGTATCGCCGCAGGCGCCATCGCTGATGTCGTCCACCTGCTGTTCATGCTCGCCACGCTGCTGCCCTCGCTGGCAGCGGCCGCGCGCCGCCTGCACGACACCGGTCGCAGCGGCTGGCTTCTGCTGATCGGCTTCATTCCTATCGTCGGCGCGCTGGTACTGATTTATTTCCTGGTGCAGCCTGGCGAAGGCGCAAACCGCTTCGGCGAACCGTTGGCGGTCCAGTGACCGGACCGCGATCGGAAGCGCGGCTGCAGGCCTTTCCTTTTCGCGATCGCCCCTAGCGCCGGCACCCTGCCGGCTGCGAAGCCTAGTGTCTCTGCCGCCAGTCCGTCACCGCAGCGCCGATATCCTGCAGCTCCATCACCCTGACGGCTTGCGGCGCCTTGCGATGCAGAGCCGCGTTGTGGCCGCCGGCCCAGATTTCCACCTGCTTCGGCAACCCCCCGCGCAAGTCCGCCAGCGCTTGCGCAAGCAGGGCCGGCCGGAACGACGCTGAAAACGACAGTGCCACGACGTCCGCCGCATGCGCAGCGGAAGCGCGGACAATGTCCGAGATCGGGGTCTGGGTACCGAGCGAAATGCAGCGTGCCCCCTCGAGCGCGAAGATCGCTTCCGCCATCAGCAGACCCAAGCCATGCTGCTCCTGAGGCACCGTGGTGAGCAGGATGCGCGGCCGCGCACCCTGCCGCGAGACCGCGGGTCGCGCGGGCATCGACGCGACCGCCGACCGCAGCACGGCCTGCACGCACTCGGTGTACAGATGCTCCTCGAAAACTGCCATCGCGCCGCCCGCCCACTGCGCGCCGATCACGGCATTGAGCGGGGCGATCACCTCGACAACGAAGCTGTACATGCCTTGGCGCAGCAATGCCTGGGACAGCGCGTGCCGCAACTCCTCCTGACGATGCGCCTTGCACAAAGCGATGTAATGCTCGAGCCCGCTGCGTGACGGCAGCGCCGGCACCGCAGCGACGCTGTTGTCGCCGCGCGCCGCCATGCGGCGCAGAACGTCCAGGTCCTCCCCGACAATCTTGCCCGGACGGTGGCCCTGGTCCATCAACACGCGGATCAATCGCAGCTTTTCCACCTGGTCCGGCGGATAGCTCCGTTCGCCGTACGCGTCCCGGCCCGGCCGCGGGAAGCGGTAGCGGCGCTCCCATACGCGCAAGGTGTCCTTGGAGAGGCCTGTCTCGCGCTCGACGGCGGCGATGCTGAGTGCATTGCAGGGAGGGCTGGTCATTCACGGCTCGGCTCGGGTGGGCACAAGCTCATTCTAGTTGCGAACCCTGTCCAAGACAAATATAGAGAACCTCGACCTTGCGCCGCTGTCTAGGGCATGTACATGCGCATGGTTCCGGCGATGCGCGTTGCGGCGCGGCATGGATCTGCGCGGCTTTGTTCAATCTGTCGAGGAGGTAGTCATGGCAACTGCAGAAGGACATATCCAGGATCGGCGCCACATCCCGGACCGGCGTGCGCACGGGTCCGTTCACGGGCGTGAGCGCGCGATGAGCGCAATCGACTGGATCGCAATGGTGCTGCTGATCGTGGGGGGCCTAAACTGGGGGCTCGTCGGGCTGTTCAATTTCGATCTCGTGGCGATGATTTTCGGCGAGATGAGCATGCTCTCGCGCATCGTCTACACCTTGGTCGGCCTGAGCGCGCTGTACGCGATCTATACCAGCAGCAAGATGTCGAAGGCGCGCACCTAGCCGGACCGCAATACGCGCCTGGCGCAGCCGGTGCCCGACGCACCGGCTTTTTTTCGTCCGTCTCCTCCTTTCGCTCCCTCCCTCCTCGGCGCATGCCCGGGCCCGCCCGGCAAACAACCGTCGCGGCACACAACGACCTCAATTTTTGTCCAAGACAAAACTCCTGCGGTTTGTGCGAGATCAAACGCTTCAACAGGTCGACTCCTATGCTTTCGGTACCAGCCGGCGGGTCAATGCGCGCAAGCGAGCTCCTTGCGCCCCACCACTCGAAGGAGATTTGACGTGAAGATCGTGACGACCATGCTCGCGCTGCTGTCTGCGGCGCTCATCAGTGCCTGCGGAGGCAGCGACAGTGATCCGCCGGCGGAATCAGCAACGGCCCCTGGCGTTGCCCAGCCGATCAGCCAGGTGGCGGCGCTGCAGGGTTTCAGTTCCTTGCTGGCCGCCGCGGAAAAGGCCGGCCTGGCCACGGCGCTCGCGGATCCGAATGCCAGCCTCACAGTGTTTGCGCCGACCGACGAGGCGTTCAACGCGCTGGCCACCGCGCTGGGCTTCCAAGATGCCGGCGCGATGGTGGAGGCCTTGCCGGCAAGCGCGCTCGCAGGAGTGCTGCAGTACCACATCCTCCCGCAGCGACGCAGTGCAGCGGACATCGGCTCCGCACCTCGATCCGAAGCGGCCACGCTGTACCAGTTCGCGGGACAGGCGGCAACGCTTGAACTTGACACCACGGACGGCGTGCGCATCGAGGACGCCGTGCTCGCCGAGGCGCGCGTGACTGCGGCCGACGTGGCCGCAAGCAATGGCGTGATCCATGTGATCGACAAGGTACTGGTGCCGCCGGGAGTGCTGAACATCGTGCAGATGGCGCAACTCAATCCCGCCTTCTCCACGCTGGTGGAAGCGGTGACTGAAACCGGCCTGCAGGAAGCCTTGTCAGGACCCGGCCCGTTCACGGTATTCGCACCGGTGAACGATGCGTTCGCTGCCGTACCCGGCCCGCTCGCCGCCGAGCAGCTTCGCACCGTACTCACCTACCACGTGCTGAATGCCGAAGTGGGCGCGGCCGACATCCCCTTCGGCTCACCGGTGACCACGCTGGCCACGCAGCCGATCACGATCGACGCAGGCGACCCGCCGACGATCGCGGACACGAGTGCCGTGCGCGCCACGATCGTCGCAACCGACGTGCGCGCGAGCAATGGCGTAATCCACGTGATCGACAAGGTCCTGATCCCGCAGCTGCAATGAGCCGCGACGGGGAGCCACGGAGTGCGGCGCGCGGAGCAAGCGGGCCGCGCCGGCGGCCGAGCTGGCCAGGGAAGCCGAACGCGAGGGACATGAGCAGGGGCCGTACCAGGCGCTCCTCTCGAAAAACCTGGGGGGAACGGAGACGCCGCCTCAGTTCCAGCGCCCGGACGCGCCGCCGATGCTGAAGCGCCCTGCTCCGAGCAGCGCCACCGCGAGCGCGGCGAACAGAAACGAGCCCTGCAGTTCGAGCGCCCAGCCGCCGGTCTTCGTGATCCCCCACAGTTCACGCATGTGTACGAGCCAGACC
>DATLGF010000300.1:0-14768 GCA_035540575.1 Noviherbaspirillum sp. | reverse complement strand
CTGCCCGTCATTGAGCCGTGCGCGCCCCTCGGTGACCACAAGCTCCCCTTCGGACAATCCGGAGAGCACCGCCTGCCGATTGCCTTCGATCTGCCCGAGCGCCACGCGCCGTTCGCGGGCAATGCCGCTCTGCGGATCGACGACGAACAGGAAGGCCTGGCCGGCCTGATAGCGCAGCGCTTCGAGCGGCACGGCGAGCACCTGGTCACGCGCCTGGCCAGCGATCCAGACGTTGACGAACTCGCCGTCCTGCAGGCGCGGTGTTTCGGTCGTCGTGCGGATGATCACCTGGAAGGTGCGTGTTTCCGGGTCCAGGGACGGGCTCACCGCGTGCACGCGACCCTGCAGTTCGCCTTCCGGGGCCGGCGCTGCCTGCTGCGCCTGCGCCGCCTGTGGCCCGCCCGCGCTGCCGCCTATCGTCGGCGGCGCCTGCGCGCGTGCATGGCCGATGACCACCGCCGCGCCTTCCTCGATCTGGCGGAACGCATAGGCAGGCAGGTCGACGGTGATCTCGAACGCCGACGGATCGATCACGACCGCCGGCACCGTGCGCAGCGCACCCTGTTCCGTCCCGGTCTGCACCACCTGCGGCGTGAAATAGCGGCCCTGCTCGATATTCAGGCGCGCCAGCACCCCGTCTATCGGCGACACCAGACGGGACTCGGACACGATCACCTGCGCCTGCGCGACCTGGGAACGCGAGGCATTGACCTGTGCCTCGGATGACTTGATCTGCACTTCGGCCCGCCGGTAGGCCGCACGCGCCTGCTCGAGCTGGGCGCGCGCCTGGTCGAGCTCCTGCCGGGAGGCGGAGTTCTGGGCGATCAGCACCAGATAGCGTTCGTGGGTCACGCGTGCCAGTTCGAGATTGGCCTCGGCTTCGCTCAGCGCCGCGCGCGCCGCGGCAAGCTCCGCCTGGGCGCCCGCCAGACCCGCCCGCGCCGATGCGAGATCGGCGCGCACGCGGTCCGGTTCCTGATAGGCGATCAGCTGGCCCTTCTTCACCCGGCTGCCCACGCGCAGCTTCGGATCGACATAGGTCACGCGCCCCTGATTGGCAAAGCTCAGGAACTCGCGCCGGTGCGCACGTGCGGTGCCCTGGCCATACAGCCAGGCCTGCACGGCGGCCGGCATGGCCGGCACGACACGCACGCTGACTGCGCCGGCTTCCTGGGCAGGCGCGGGCTGCTGGGCGTCGGCGCGGCCGCAAGCGGTGCTCCAGCATGCAATGGTGACGACCATAGCTGCCCGGGCGGCGCGCTGCAGGGCAGGGTGGCGACGTTTGGCATCGCTGCTCCATTGCGTTGCGCGGCGCAGGCAAGGCGAGGAGGGGAACAGGGATCGGAGCAGGTCGATCAACATCATCTATTCCTGTTTTGCGTCCGGTGCCGGCTCGAATCCGCCGCCCAGTGCGAGGTGCAGGTCGATCCGGTTTTCGAGCCGGGCGCGGCGCGCCGCGAGATAGGCGCTGCGGCTGTCCAACGCGCGCTGCTGGCTTTCGAGCACGGCGAGAAACGGATCGATCCCTTCGCGATAGCGGTTGAACGAGATCGCCACCGCGCCTTCGGCCGCGCTGGCGGCCGCGTCCAGTGCCGATTCACGCTGCGCCAGCAGCGTATCCACCGCGAGCGCGGTTTCCACCTCGGCCAGCGCGCGCAGGACCGTGTCGGCGTAGGCCTCGATCGCTTCCGCCCGCTGTCCCTCGACAATGTCCACCTGCGCGCGTATCCGGCCGGCCTGGAAGATGGGCTGCAGCACCCGCCCTGCGATCGTCCAGACCACCGAGCCGCCGCTCAGGAGATTGCCCAGCTCGGCGCTGGCGGTGCCGGCCGAGCCGGTCAGCGCAATGTTCGGCAGCAGCGTGCGCTCGGCCGCGGTGAGCCGGTATCCGGCCGCATGCAGGGCCAGTTCGCTGGCCAGGATGTCAGGCCGGCGCTTGAGCAGGTCCGCCGGCAGACCGGCCGGCGCAGGTGGCGGCACCTCGGGCAGCACGCTCGCGGTGGCGATGCCGCCGGCTGGGTAGTCGCGCAGCAGCACCTCCAGCTGGCGCGTTGCGCGCTCGAGCGCTTCGCGGCGCTGCTGCAGGCCGGAGCGCGCCGATTCCAGGTTTGCGTTGGCAAGCAGACGATCGCTCGGTGCCGCGATCCCGGCGTCGGCACGGTTGTTGATCTGCCGCGCGATTTCGCCGATCGTGGCCGCGGTGCGCTCGGCCAGGTCGACCTGGGCGCGCGCCTCCGTGACGGTGAAATACAGCCGCGCCGTCTGCGCGGCGACCGACTGGCGCACCGCGCGCAGGTTTTCCCGGCTGGCGAGGAAATCCGCGCGCGCCGCGGCGCTCTGGGCGGCGATGCGGCCCCACAGGTCAAGCTCCCAGCTGATGTCCAGCGAGAGGCCGAAGTTGCTGGTGGTGAAGCTGGCGGATTCGCCGGCTGCGTCGCCCGGCGCCAGCGGCAGCTCGCCGATGGGGCCAAGCCCGGCCAGGTTCTGCCTCTGGCGCGCCGCGTTGAAGCCGGCGCTGACCTGCGGCGAGAAATCGGCGCGCGCTGCGCGCGCCTGCGCTTGCGCGATGCGAAGGCGCGCGGCCGCTTGGGCGACCGACGGACTGTCCTGCGCCGCATGCAGCACGAGCGCGTTCAGGCGAGCGTCGTTGAAGCGGGTCCACCAGGCATCGAGAATCGGGCCGGCCGCGCTTCCGCTGCGATAGGCGTCCGGGAGGGACGCCGCAATCTCCGGCGTTGACAGCGGTGGCGTCGTGCACGCGAGCAGCATGGCGGCGAGACCGGGAAGGGTCAGGCGTGCGATCCGTGCAGGCGTGCGGCGCCGCCTCATGCGTATCGCGGCATGCGGCTGCCGGGGTTGGACAGGGCGGGCCGCGTCGCACGACTGCTGGCCATGGCAGAGCCGGCCTGCGAACGGGTTCCGGGCGGGACCGACAACGGTGATCTCCTGAAAGCGATATGAAAGCGGCAATCAGGTAGTGGAAGCCGGGAAGGGCGCGTTAGTTTCCCGCCTCGTCGTGTTGCTTGATTTTTTCCGGTCGCGGGCCCGCGGCCGACTTGTGGCGCCGGTGCAAGAAAAAAGGCCGCGTAGCTTGCGCCCTGCGGCCCTTCATCCGGTCATGTGCATGCCGCTTACGCTGCCTGCTCCTCGCGCTCCATCGTCATTTCCTCGAGCAGCGCGAACACCTCGTCCTTGGACAGCACGTAGCGGTCGAGCAAGGTGTCCTTCAGCGCCCACATCAGGTCGCGATACTCCTTCGTCGCTTCGAGCGTGCGCACGTACAGCTCGTCGGCCTTCGCCTCGACCTGGCGGATCGCGTCTTCCTGGCCGGCGTCGCCTTTCAGCTGGCGGTAATCCAGCTTCGAGTGCTTGTACATCGACAGGCGGTTGACCATGTTGTCGAGCAGGGCCGTGACCTTCTGGATGTCGTTCTGGCTGCCGGTGGAAATGCCGCGCGCGCCGTAGAACAGTTCTTCCGCCGCCACGCCGCCGTACAGGTGGATCACTTCCTGTTCCAGCTCTTCCAGCGTGCGCAGCGCCACGTCGTCCTGCGAAGACAGCACGTAACCCAGCGCGCCGATCTTGGAGACCGCTTCGGTCGAGATCTTCAGCAGGTGCGACTTTTCCTTCACTTCGGCCCAGCTCATGCCCTTCTTGAGATACGGATCGATCTGCATGAAGAAGTGGCCGAGTTCGTGCAGCGCGATGCGCTCGCGTTCCTTGGTCTTGTCGGCGGTGGTCGCGCGGTCGGTCAGGCCGATCGCGGCGCGCTCGAAGGCACGGAACAGCACGTCGGTGTTGATCACGGTCTTTTCCTGGATCGCGATCATCGAGGCACGGTCGACCACGTTTTCGATCAGTGCCGGCGACAGGTTGGCGGTGATTTCGGCCACGTAATCCAGGTTCAGGTCGTTCCAGTCCACGCAGCGGTCATCCTTGCGCGAGAGGAACACGCGCACCAGTTCGCGGCGCTCCGAGCGGTTCGGCAGGCGGAAGTTGATCTTCACCGAGAAGCGGCGCAGCATCGCCTCGTCCATCTGCATGCTGGCATCGTCGAAGTTCGACGCGACGATCCAGATCACGCCGCTGCCCTCGTTGCTCTTGATGCCGTCGAGCAGGCCGAGCAGGGTGTTGGCGGTGTCGTCGTCCCACTTCTTGTCGCCGCGGCCGCGCGGCATGAACAGGGTCTGCGCCTCGTCGAGGAAGATGATGCAGCGTTCCTGGGCGCAGGCTTTCTTGTACAGCGCGTTGAGCGCCTTGGCGCCGCCGCCGACGAAGCCGGATTCGAGGCCCGAGCCGGAAGCCTGGATCAGCGGAATGTTCAGCTTCTTGGCCAGGTAGCCGGCCAGCTTGGTCTTGCCGGTGCCGGCCGGGCCGGTCAGCATTACGTTGAACGGCTTGTCGATGTTGTGCGAGCGATAAGAGTCACGGTCGCGGATCATTTCTTCCAGGTGCGCGACCTCGCGCTTGATGTCTTCCATGCCGACCAGGTCGTCGATGCTGCCCTTGAGGCTCTCCGGCTTGATAAGGGAGGCCGAGGCGCTCATGCCCGGCACGCCCTTGCGGAAGAAATAGATCAGGAAGCCGATCAGCAGCAGGCCGACCGCATTGCGCGCGATGAACATGCCGACTTCGGACATGGTCTCGCGCCGGGTGGCTTCGTCCTTCAGCGCCTCCTTGTGGGTCTCCAGGAACTGCTCCGAGGCGATTGCGTAAGGAATGCCGTTCTTCAGCAGCACTTCGCGTTCCAGGTTCTGGTGCGAGGTGCTCGGCACCTTCACCACATGGATCTGCGGTGCGTCCTTGTACTTGAAGACGTAGCGGGGGAAATTGGAGAGCGGATTGGCGAGCAGCAGGTACTCGAGCCTTTCCTTTTCCGCAGCGAGGCGGGTGATCTCGGTAATGTCCTGGGACTGCACGACCGTGGTCGGCTCCGCCGTCGACATCGGGCGGAACGCGATCACGAGCGCGATCAGCGCGACGACGGCCACGAGGCCGATGCGGACGTAAATGTTCTTGGTAGATTCAAACACTTTGGAAAATGTTGGCATCCTGTTCCTGTCGATTCGGGTTCCCGCCGTCCCGAACTGAAGAGCGGCGGGCTCGTCGACTTGCGATATTTGCCATGCGCAATGTTTCGACGAAGCACCCTTACGACAGGCAAGGGAGGGTTTGGTTGCGGAACCGGGGATAAAAAATCCCGATCGCCGGCATAGCGCCGGTCGATCGGGCAGCGCGAGGCACGGAGCCCCGGTTTCGATTGATCTGATTGCATCATTCGCCGGCGGACCCGGGCCTTCAGTCCGCCAGGTCGGCGAACAGCGGCGTACTCAGATAGCGTTCGCCGAACGACGGGATGATCACGACGATCAGTTTGCCGGCGTTCTCGCTGCGCCGGGCCACTTCCAGCGCCGCCCACAGGGCCGCGCCGGAGGAGATCCCGACCAGCAGGCCTTCCTCACGCGCCGCCCGGCGGGCAAACGCGAATGCATCCTCGTTCTTGACGCGGATGATTTCGTCATAGACCTCGGTATTGAGAATGTCCGGCACGAAGCCGGCGCCGATCCCCTGGATCGGGTGCGGCCCCTTGGACCCGCCGGAGAGCACCGGCGAGGCATCCGGCTCGACCGCGACGCACCTGAACTCCGGCTTGCGCGACTTGATCACTTCGCCAACCCCGGTGATGGTGCCGCCGGTGCCGATTCCGGAAATGAGTATGTCCGCACGGCCGTCGGTGTCGCGCCAGATCTCTTCGGCGGTGGTGCGGCGGTGCACTTCCGGGTTCGCCGGGTTCTTGAACTGCTGCGGCATGAAGTAGCGCTTGTCGGAAGCGACCAGTTCCTCGGCCTTCCTGATCGCGCCGCCCATGCCGTCGGGGCCCGGCGTGAGGATCAGTTCGGCGCCGTAGGCGCGCAGGATCATGCGGCGCTCGCGGCTCATGGTTTCCGGCATCGTCAGCACGCAGCGGTAGCCGCGCGCTGCGCACACCATCGCCAGCGCGATGCCGGTGTTGCCGCTGGTGGGTTCGACGATGATCGTGTCCGGGCCGATCAAACCCGCTTGCTCGGCGGCGTCGATCATCGAGGCCCCGATGCGGTCCTTCACGCTGTGCGCGGGATTGAAGAATTCCAGCTTGGCAAGGACTTCGGCGGCGCAGCCTTCCGTCATGCGGTTCAGGCGCACCAGCGGTGTGTTGCCGATGAGTTCAGTGACGTCGTTTGCAATCTTCATTTGGGTCTCCGGTACGGGAACCATGGATGTTATCGCCTGGGCATCCGGACGTTCGCCCGCGATCGCGGCCACCTTGAATCTGCTTGATCCACCTCAAGCTGTGAGGTGGCACGTATCGGCGATGCTCCGATCTTGATTTTTGCCGCAGGGAAAGTATGATGGGGCGTTCCCCTTCACATCTTGCTTTGCATCCGCCACCCGCTCCGCACAGGAACACCGCGACGATCAAGGTGGCAGGACTTACCACATGAATACGGTTGTTCGCCGCCTGGCCAGCAAGGCCAGCGGCCGATTCTGGCGGCTGCCGCTCGCGGCCCAGCTCGCGCTTTGTCTGCTTGCCGTCCTGCCCGCAGTCTGGATTGCGGTGATGCTGCAGCTTTACCAGCTGGAACGACTGTCCGAGTCGGAAAGCCGCACCGAGCTGCGCAATCTGGCGCACGCGTTCGCCGACAGCGTCGATGCCGCGATCGACACCATCGACCTGTCGTTGGGGGCGTTGCGCGGCCATTGGGGGCGCGATCCCGATGACATCAGCGCGGCAGTCGGACACCTGCAGGCGCGGATGCACGTGAGCGTCGGTTTCGACATCGGCTTCGTGGATACCGACGGCGTCTTGCAGTTTTCCACCGCCGGCCGCGCTGCGCAGGCGCTGGATCTGAGCGATCGCGACTACGTGCAGATCCCGCTGCGCAGCCGGATCGACCAGCTCTTCATCGGCACGCCGGTGATCGACCGGCTGTCGGATCGCTGGATCATCCCTTTCTCCCGGCCGGTGTATGCGGAGAATGGCGACCTCAACGGCGTGATCGTGCTGTCCGCGGTTCCGGGCTATTTTTCGAGTTTCTACAGCCGCATCGATCTGGGCGAGCGTGCCGCGGTCACGCTGGTTCGGTCGGACGGGCGCATCCTGGCGCGCTCTCCCGACGACGAAGCCGCCCTCGGGCGGCATCTGCGCGGGGCCGCGCTGGCAGCAGGCGGGCGCGAGGGAGCCGGCTTCTACCAGGCAGTCTCCGAGGTGGACGGGATCGAGCGCTTCCATGCATGGCGCGCGCTGCCGGAATCCGACCTGATCGTTGTGGTGGGCAAATCGATGTCGGACATGCACTCCCGTTACGCCGAGCAGCGCGCCGCCAACATCACCGGCGGCATCGTGATTTCGCTGCTGCTCACCTGGGTCGCGTACATCCTGCTGGCCGGTGGGCGCAATCGTGCACGCACGAACGCGCGGCTGGCCGAGAGCGAGGCGCGCTGGGCATTCGCACTGGAAGGCTCGGAGCAAGGCGTGTGGGACTGGGACATCGTCCGGCGGCGCGTGCAGCTGTCGGCGCGCAGCAGGGAGTTGCTCGGGATTGACGATGACAGTGTGCCCGGCACGCCCGAGGCATTGCTGCGCTACGTGTACCCGGACGATGCCGAGACGGTACAGTCCGGGCTCGAGGGGCAGATCAAGGGGGAGTCCGCCACCTTCGTCGCCGAGCACAGGGTCCGCAGGGGGGATGGCGTGGTGCGCTGGATCCTGTCGCGCGGCATGGTCGCCGAACGCGACGAGGACGGCAGGGCGGTGCGCATGGTGGGCACGTTCAGCGACATCACCGATCGCAAATCGAAGGAGGCCGCGGTCCTGCACCGGGCGCAGCATGACAGCCTCACCGGCCTGCCGAACCGCGCCACCTTCCTCGACCGTCTCGAACAGGCACTGGCCCGGGCCCGCCGCGAAGGCAGCGAACTGGCCGTGATGTTCTTCGACCTGGACCGATTCAAGCCGGTCAACGATACCTACGGCCATCATGTCGGCGACCTGCTGCTGCGCGAGGTCGCCGAGCGGGCGGCGTCCTGCCTGCGCCGCTCCGATACGGTGGCGCGCCTGGGCGGTGACGAATTCACCGTGCTGCTGCCGCGCATCGCCAGCGAAGCCGATGCGCTCACGGTGGCCGAACATATCCGCGCCGCGCTCGCCCAGCCGTTTCGCATCGGCGAGCTGGAACTGCATGTGGCGGCCTCGATCGGCGTGGCAAGCTTCCCGAGCGACGGCGACAGCGTCGGATCGCTGACCAAGGCTGCGGACGAGGCGATGTACGTGGCCAAGGCGGCGGGACGCAATACGGTGCGCACCGTCCGCCCCGCACCGGTCAGCGCGGCCGCACGGGCCGGTTGAGGGCGACTTCTCAGTAACGCGCAAGCGCCTCCCCGCAATGGGGCGGGGGCGGATCGGTTCGCCGGCCGCCCGGATCAGGCGGCCTTGCGTGCGCGCTTCAGATCGAGCATGCGCGTGTCTGCGGCCTTGATGATCGCCTCGAGGTCGCGGCCGTCGGCCGGATAGAACGCCATGCCGATCGAGGCGCCGACCTGCACGCTGGCGCCGTCGTCGAGCATCGTCGGTTCTTCGACCGCCAGGACGATCTTCTCCGCCACCGCTTGTGCTTCGTGCTCGCTGGACACGCCGCCCAGGTAGACGACGAATTCGTCGCCGCCGAAGCGGGCGACACGGTCGGTCGAGCGCAGCGCGAATTTCAGCCGGCGCGCGACGTCCACAAGGATCTTGTCGCCGGCATCGTGTCCGTGGGTGTCGTTGATCGCCTTGAAGCCGTCCAGGTCGATGAACAGCAGCGCGAACGGATGCCAGGCGCCCTGGCTGTCTCCGTGAACCCGCACCGCGATATGGTTCAGCAAGGTCTCGCGGTTGAGCACGCCGGTGAGGTGGTCGGTGCGCAGGTTGCGTTCCATTTCCTGGAAGCTCACCGCCAGTTCGCCGATCTCGTCGCGCCGGCGGATATCGAGCGGTTCGAGCGGCTCACCCCGCCCGATGCTCTTCGCGGCGAGGGTGAGCTTGCGGATATCGCGCAGTACCCACTGCAGCAGAAGGAAACCCAGAACCAGCACGAGGAAGACCGCTGCCAGGCCGATCGCCAGGCTTTGGTACAGCACGCCGGACAGATTACTGAGGAAATCGGCGCGCGGCACCGCCACCACCGTCAGCCAGTCCAGGCCGGCGTCGTCGCGCAGCTGGGTCGCGGCGATCTGCACGGATCCGGACGAGGTTGTGATTTCGCGCGAGCGCGCCGTGGCCGGGTCCCATCCATCCTGCAGCCAGCCGATGACGGCCGCGTGCGACTCGCGCAGCAGCGGCGAATCGCTTTCGTTGGCCATTACCCGGCGCAGTGTGTCGGCTTCGATCCGGAACGGCATCTCGCCGGAGGAGGTGGCGATGATTGCCCCGTCGCGCTCGACGATGTAGGCCACCCCGGTACGGCTGACCGAGAGACCGCGCATGAAGTCGGTCAGGTCCGTCAGCGCCATGTCGGTGGCAACCACGCCGATCAGGCTGCGGTCGGCGCGATATACCGGCCTGGCGAGCGTGAGCGTCGGTTCGAGGGTGGAGAAATCGGTATAGACGGCGGACCAGGTCGCGTGCCCCTTCTTGACCGCGCTGACGTACCAGGGGCGCTGGCGCGCATCGTAGTTGTCCGTGCGGACCACGCCCAGACGCTCGCCGGGAGCGGCCACGCTGTACACGGTGCGCGGCGCGCCCCCGGCTGCCTGCAGACGCAGTTCGGTACGGTCCGGACGCCGGTTGATACCGACGAAGCGGCCGTCCGGCGTGCCGAAGTAAACATAGTTGTTCACGAACGGGAAGAACCCGGTCGCGATCCAGAGCCGTTCCTCCAGCCCTTGCAGATCGTCGGGAAAGGGCAGGGCGGTCGTACGGTTCTCGACCGGCGAATAGACGGGGTCCGGCACCACCGCCTTGATCGCGATGTGGGCTCCCAGCAGATGGTGGCTGGTGGCCTGGCCGATGCGTTCGGACAGGCCGAGCAGGACGGTGCGGGAGAACTCGTGGCTGGCGTTGTCGCCGGCGCGCTTGGTGGCGAGATAGATCACCCCTCCAAGCGAGAGCACAAGGATCACGAACGGGATGACCAGTACCCGTTGGAGGGTGGATCGTTTCATTGACAGGGCGGGAGTGAGCCCGGACAGCGTACTCCGGTTTGAATTGCCGTACAACAATAAGTTGGCGCGGGAAGCCGCCGACCACCACAGGGGTCCAATATCGTCTAAAATTTCAGAAATTCCTGAAATTCCATAATCCAGATCAATGAACCTGCCGCCACTCGTCCAGACCTTCGTCCTCCATTTCGGTGAAATGGGCAGCCGCTGGGGTATCAACCGCACCGTCGGGCAGATCTATGCGCTGCTTTATCTGTCCGACAAGCCGCTGAACGCCGAGGAGATCGCCGAGGCCCTCGGCTTTTCCCGTTCCAACGTCAGCATGGGTTTGAAGGAGCTGTCGGCCTGGAACCTGGTGCGGCTGCAGCACCTGCCGAACGACCGGCGCGAGTACTTCTCCACACCCGAAGACGTGTGGGAAATTTTCCGCACGCTGGCCGAGGAGCGCCGCAAGCGCGAGATCGACCCGACGCTGTCGATGCTGCGCAACGCGCTGATCCAGCCGCCGTCCAGCGACGAGGAGCGCCATGCGCAGGAGCGCATGAAGGACATGTACGAGCTGGTCGAGCTGGTCACCCAGTGGTTCGGCGACATCCAGCGGCTGGACGCCGCGACCCTGGTGCAGCTGATGAAGCTCGGCTCCAAGGCCCAGAAGCTTCTGGAGATGAAGAACAAGTTGACGATCGTCGGCCAGCGCAAGAGCGCGCGCGCCGCCGACAAGGACGCCAATTGACCAAGGAGCTGCCATGACCGACGCACTGCTGCTGGCGCGCATCCAGTTCGCCAGCAACATCACCTTCCACATCCTGTTCCCGACAATCACGATCGCGCTTGGCTGGGTGCTGCTCTACTTCAAGCTGCGCTTCAACCGCAGCGGCGACGTGCGCTGGTCGCAGGCCTACCAGTTCTGGGTCAAGATCTTCGCGCTGACGTTCGCGCTGGGCGTGGTCTCGGGTATCACGATGAGTTTCCAGTTCGGCACCAACTGGCCGGGCTTCATGGAAACGGTCGGGAACATCGCCGGCCCGCTCTTGGCCTATGAGGTGCTGACGGCATTCTTCCTGGAGGCGACCTTCCTCGGCATCATGCTGTTCGGCGCGCAGCGCGTCTCCAACCGCGTGCACACGCTGGCGACCTTCCTGGTCGCCGCCGGCACGACGATGTCGGCGTTCTGGATCATCGTGCTCAACTCGTGGATGCACACGCCGGCCGGCTTCGAGATGATAGACGGCCAGGCGCACGCGACCGACTGGCTGGCGATCATCTTCAATCCGTCGATGCCGTACCGGCTCACGCACATGCTGATCGCCTCAGGCCTGACGGTGGCCTTCCTGATCGCCGGCCTGTCCGCCTACCGCTGGCTGCGCGGAGATCGCGCGCCGGCCGTGATGGCCGCACTGAAAACCGGCGTGGCGCTCGGCGCCTTCCTGATCCCGCTGCAGATCTTCGTCGGCGACATGCACGGCCTGAATACGCTCAAGTACCAGCCGGCCAAGATCGCGGCCATCGAGGGCATCTGGCATACCGAGCGCGGCGCGCCGCTCTTGCTGTTCGCGCTGCCGGATACGGCCGAGCGGGCCAACCGCTACGAAATCGGCATCCCCAAACTCGCCAGCCTGATCCTCACCCATGAACTCGACGGCGAGCTGCAGGGGCTGGAAGCGTTCGAGGGCAGGCATCCGCCGGTCGCGCCGGTGTTCTGGGGTTTCCGCGTGATGGTCGGCATCGGCATGCTGATGCTGGCCCTCTCCTGGCTGGCCGCCTGGCAGCTGAAGCGGCGCGGCGAACCGGCGCCGTGGACCGCCCGCGCGCTGGTGGCGATGAGCTTTTCCGGTTGGGTCGCCACGGTGGCCGGCTGGTACGTGACCGAGATCGGTCGCCAGCCCTATCTGGTGCAGGGCGTGCTCACCACCGCCGAGGCCACTTCCACGGTGCCTGCGCCGATGATCGCCTCCACCCTGGCCATGTACCTGTCGCTGTACCTGGCGCTGACCGTGGCTTATGTGACCGTGCTGTTCCACCTCGCGCGCAAGGCCGGCAAGGGCGATGCCGAAGCCTATCCCGCGCCGCGCCCGGATGCGCCGGCGCTGGCCCCTGCCCCTGTTGCCACCATGACGATGAAGGGCTGACCATGATTCCCGAACTGAACCAACCCGAAGTCTGGCTGCCGCTGGCGTTCTACGCGCTGCTCGGCGTGGCCATGCTCGCCTATGTGGTGCTGGACGGCTTCGACCTCGGCGTCGGCATCCTGCTGCGGCGCGCCGACGACGCGCAGAAAGACCGGATGATCGCGTCCATCGGTCCGTTCTGGGATGCCAACGAAACCTGGCTGGTGCTGGGCGTGGGCATCCTGCTGGTCGCGTTCCCGATGGCCCACGGCGTGATCCTCGGCGCGCTCTACCTGCCGGTGGCGCTGATGCTGGCCGGCCTGATCCTGCGCGGCGTGGCCTTCGACTTCCGTGTGAAGGCGCGCGACGACCACAAGGCCGCGTGGAACCTGGCCTTCTACGGCGGATCGGTTCTGGCCACCTTCTCACAGGGGCTGATGCTCGGCCTGTACATCACCGGTTTCGTCTACGAAGGCGCGCAACTGCTGTTCGCGATCTTCACCGGGCTGGCGCTGGTGGCCGGCTATGCGCTGCTCGGGGCGACCTGGCTGATCATGAAGGCCGAGGGCGAACTTCAGCGTCGTGCGATCGCATGGGCGCGCGGCAGCCTGTGGCTGTGCGCGCTCGGAGTGGCGGCGGTTTCGCTCGCGACGCCCCTGGTGAGCCAGCAGGTGTTCGACAAGTGGTTCGCGTTTCCGAACCTGTTGCTGCTGGCGCCGATACCGGTCGTCACCGCGGCGCTTTTCTTCATCACCGACTACACGCTGCGCAAGCTGCCCGACCTGCTCGCCGCCGACAGTCATGCGTTCTGCTGGCTGCCGTTTGCGGCCACCGTCGGCGTGTTCGTGCTGGCCTTCTTCGGGCTGGCCTACAGCCTGTTCCCGTACCTGGTGGTCGACCGCATCACGGTCTGGGACGCGGCCAGCGCGCCGGCATCGCTGAAGATCATTCTGGCGGGCGTCCTGATCGTTCTGCCGACCATCGTGGCGTACACGGCATTTTCCTACCGCGTGTTCTGGGGCAAGGCAAGGGAACTGAGCTACCAGTAGCAGGCGCGCGACAGCGACGCACCGGATTTGCTGATTCTCAATCCGGTGCGCAAGGAATTATGTAGCCTCACGGAAACTATGCGGTTACCGTCGTGGCAAGCTTGCCCAAGGAAGGGACCGCGAATGCCTGCGTCTCTTTCATGCTCGAACCTTATCGTCCCCGGCCGGCGGCCCTGTTCCTCTGCGCCTGCCTGTTGGCCTGCGGCAGCGGCCGGGCCGCCGCCACCCGTCTGGTCGACCTGTCCCTCGAACAGCTGAGCGAGATCGTCGTGACCTCGGTGTCGCGCCGCGATGAGCGCCTGTCCGACGCCGCCGCCTCGATCTATGTGATCCGTGGCGAGGACATCCGCCGCAGCGGCGCCGGCAGCCTCCCGGAGGCGCTGCGGCTGGCGCCGAACCTGCAGGTTGCGCGGGTCAACGCTTCCGACTATGCGATCAGCGCACGCGGGGGCAACAGCACGACGGCCAACAAGCTGCTGGTGCTGATCGACGGGCGTACCGTCTACACCCCATTGTTCTCCGGCGTGTTCTGGGATGCCCAGGCGGTCATGCTCGCCGACATCGAGCGCATCGAGGTCATCAGCGGGCCGGGCACCACGATGTGGGGCGCCAACGCGGTCAACGGGGTAATCAATATCATCACCCGCAACGCCGCCGACACCGTCGGGACGCTGGCGGAAACCCGCGTCGGACAGCGGGAACGCGGCGTGGCGGTTCGGCACGGCACGGCGCTGGGCGAGCAGGCGCATCTGCGCATTTACGGAATGAGTTCGCAAAGCGATGCGACCCGGCGCGCCGACGGCTCCCTCGGTGGCGACCGGGCCAGCCATGCGCAGGCCGGCTGGCGCGCGGACTGGCAGCGCAGCGGCGACCACCTGACGCTGCAGGGTGATGTCTACCGGGCCAGAACCGGCCGCACGCCGGGCGGCCCCGAACTGGCGGGCGCCAACCTGCTAGGGCGGCTTTCTCGCCGTCTCGACGGCGACCAGGACCTCGTGCTGCAAGCCTACCTGGAGCACAGCGAGCGCGAGGTGCCGCGCAGCTTCCACCAGCGCCTCGATGCCGTCGACGTGGAATTCCAGCACGCGCTGACCCCGGCCCCGGCACACCGGCTGATGTGGGGCGCCGGACTGCGCCACGCCCGCGACCGCGTCGACAGCGGCCCCGTGATCGCGTTCCTGCCCCCCTCGCGCACGCTCAACCATGCCCATGTGTTCGTTCACGATCAGTGGACGCTCTCGGACCGGGTCGGACTCGGCGCCGGTCTGAAGCTCGAGAAGAATCCCGACACCGGTATCGAGGTGATGCCGGATCTGCGCCTGACCTGGCGCATCGGGGAAGCGGGGTTGGCCTGGGGAACGCTCGCGCGGGCCGTGCGGGCCCCGGCGCGCCTGGACCGGGACCTGTACGTTCCGGCTGTCGGCGGGGCCCGCAC
>DATLGF010000299.1:0-5527 GCA_035540575.1 Noviherbaspirillum sp. | reverse complement strand
GGTTGCGAGGTAGGGCATCATCGACAGCATCTGCGACGGAATCGCCACGCCCTGCCCCTGCGCGTGGAAGGTGAGGATCGTCACCCCGCCGAACAGGTAGGCGCCGATCAGCACGCGCGCCGGACGCCAGGTCGCGAAGGTGGTCAGCGCCAGCGCGATCCAGCCGCGCCCGGCCACCATGCCTTCGACCCACAGCGGCGTGTACACCAGCGACAGGTAGGCGCCGGCCAGGCCGCAGCAGGCGCCGCCGAACAGCAATGCGCCGGTCCGGATGACGCGCACGTTGTAGCCGAGCGAATGGGCGGAAGTGGGCGACTCGCCGACCGCGCGCAGCACCAGGCCCGGCCGGCTGCGGTACAGGAACCAGATGATGGCCGCGCACAGCAGCAGCGACAGGTAGACCATCGGATGCTGGCGGAACAGCGCCACGCCGATCACCGGGATATCCGACAGGAACGGAACCGCATGGGCGGTGGTGGCCGCCGACAGGCTGTGGCCGGAGTAGCTGATGCCGATGTAGGCGGAGGCGCCGGCGCCGAACAACGACAGCGCGAGTCCGGTCGCGTACTGATTGGTGCCGAGCCAGACTGCGAGCAGCGCGAACAAGCCGGCCAGCAGCATGCCGGCCGCCGCACCGGCGATGAAGCCGGTCGCGATGCTGCCGCTGTTGACAGCCGTGGCGAAGCCGACCACCGCCGCCATCAGCATCATGCCTTCCGCGCCGAGATTGACGACGCCGGACTTTTCGTTGATCAAGAGACCCAGCGCGGCGAGCATCAGCGGCGTACCCGCATTGATGGACGCTGCGACCAAAGGCGCAATGGTAGTCAGGTCCATCATTTCCCCCAGCGCAGTTTGTAGTGGATGAACACGTCGCAGGCCAGCAACGAGAACAGCAGGATGCCCTGGAACACGCCGGTGATCGCGTTCGGCATGCCCAGGCGCGACTGCGACAGTTCGCCGCCGATATAGAACAAGGCCATCACGAAGCTGGAGAACACCACGCCGATCGGATGCAACCGGCCGACGTAGGCAACGATGATCGCGGCAAAGCCGTAGCCGGGCGAGACCGACGGCGTCAGCTGGCCGATGGGCCCGATCACTTCTGCGGTGCCGGCGATGCCGGCCAGCGCGCCGCAGGCCAGCAACGACGTCCACAGCGCGCGGCGCGACGAGAAGCCCGCATAGCGCGCCGCCATCGGCGCCATGCCGCCGACCTGCAGGCGGAAGCCGGCATAGCTGCGCGTGAGGAACACCCAGCCGGCGGCCGCGGTCAACAGCGCCAGCACGATGCCGAAGTGCAGGCGGTAGCCTTCGATCAGCTCGGGCAGCAGGAAGCCGTCGGACAGCAGGCGCGATTGCGGGAACATGAAGCCGTCCGGATCGCGCAGCGGTCCATGCACCATGTAGCTCAGCAGCAGCTGCGCGACGTACACCAGCATCAGCGAGACCAGGATCTCGTTGGCATTGAAACGGTCGCGCAGGAAGGCCACGATGCCCGCCCAGACCATGCCACCGAGCGCGCCGGCGGCCAGGATCGTTGCGATCATCAGCGCGCCGCCGCCCTCGCCGTCACCAGGGTCGAGCTGCAGCGCCACCGCGCCGCCGACGATCGCGCCCACCACCAGCTGTCCCTCGGCGCCGATGTTGAACACGTTCGCACGAAAGCAGATGGCCAGGCCGACCGCGATCAACAGCAGCGGCGCCACCTTCACGCCGACTTCGGTCCAGCCGCGCAGATCGCGTACCGGCTCGATGAAGAAAACCTGCAGGCCGCGCAATGGGTCGGTGCCGAGCGCGGCGAACAGGATCGCTCCGCACAGCGCCGTCAGCAGTACCGCGAGCAGAGGGGACGTCCACGACATCAGGGCCGACGGACTCGGCCGCTTCTCCAGCCTAAGCATGGGCCACCTCCTCGCGGCGCACGGCCCGGTCCCACAGCCCGCTCATCCATTGGCCGATCATGTCGACCGTCGCATCCGAACGCCGGATCGCCGGCGACACGCGCCCCTTTGCGATGACCAGCATGCGGTCCGAGATCTCAAACAGCTCGTCGAGCTCTTCCGATACGACGAGGATCGCGCAGCCGGCGTCGCGCAGCGCAACCAGCTCGGCGCGGATCTGCGCCGCGGCGCCGACGTCGACGCCCCAGGTCGGCTGGGCGACGATCAGCACCTTGGGTTCGCGCACAACCTCGCGTCCGACGATGTATTTCTGCAGGTTGCCGCCGGAGAGGCTGCCGGCCGTCGCGTGCGGCCCCGGCGCCTTGACCTTGAAGCGCTCGATGACTCCGGCTGCGATGCGATTGATCGCGCTGAAATTGACCATGCCATGGCGGATCGTTCTGCTGTCCTGGTGGGACAGCAGGATATTGTGGGCGAGCGAGAGATCCGGGACCGCGCCGCGTCCCAGCCTTTCCTCGGGAACGAAGCCCAGGCCGAGACGGCGCCGCCGCGCCGCATTCAACCTGCCGATCGGCCTGCCGTCGAGAACGATCGCGTCGGCCGCGGCGCGCGGGTCTTCGCCCGACAGCGCGGCCAGGAGTTCCTGCTGGCCGTTTCCGGAGACGCCGGCCACACCGAGGATCTCCCCGGCGTGGACATCGAATGCGATGTTGTCGAGACTGGTGCCGAAAGGATGGCTCCGCTCGAGTGAGAGTCCGCGCACCTCGAGCAGCTTCGCGCCGGGCACGCGCTCGACCGCCTTCACCTCGGGGGGCTCGGCACCGATCATCATGCGCGACAGGCTGGCGGCCGTCTCCTGGGTCGGATCGCAAACGCCGGTGACCTTCCCGCCGCGCATCACCGTGCACGAATGGCACAGCGCACGGATCTCGTCGAGCTTGTGACTGATGTAGAGAATGCTGCAGCCTTCGTCCGCGAGCTTGCGCAGCGTCTCGAACAGCTTTTCGACAGCCTGCGGGGTGAGCACCGAGGTCGGCTCGTCGAGAATCAGCAATTGCGGCTTCGCCAGCAGTGCGCGCACGATCTCGACCCGCTGGCATTCGCCGACGGAAAGCGTATGCACATGCCGCTGCGCCTCGAGATCAAGCCCGTACTGGCGGGCGGTGGTTTCGATGCGGCGGCTCAGTTCATCCAGGTTCGTGTCCTTCGGCAGGCCGAGCGCGATGTTCTCCGCGACAGTCAGCGTGTCGAACAGCGAAAAATGCTGGAACACCATCGCAATGCCGAGCTGGCGCGCGGCGGCGGGGTTGGCGATATGCACCTCCTGCCCGTTCCAGTAAACGTGACCGGCATCGGGCTTGACCGAGCCGTAGATGATTTTCATCAGCGTGGACTTGCCCGCACCGTTCTCGCCGAGGATCGAATGGATTTCGCCCGGCTTGACGTCGAGGTCGACGCCGTCATTGGCAACGACGGAAGGATAGGCTTTGGTGATGTTGCGTAAGCTTAGGCGGGTTTGCATGTCTCCTCGTCCTCGCATCGGGCAAAGCTGCGATGCTAGCGTTTTTTCGTTATCGGGGGTTGCCGTACTTGCCGCAAATTACAGGAATTCAGCAATTGGCAATATACGGGCCCGGGTATGGGTTCTATAGATCGAGGGATATACGCACGCGGACGGTGCAGCCGGGAGGCTCGGAATGCCATGCGGGCATGCACGCCGCGGCGTTGTAGGATAATCGCCGCCGATCTCTCCGACGGACTTGCATAATGACAAACCGCTCTGGCCGTCAGGCGGCCGTCCTCCGCTTCCTGAACTGGTACCTCCAAGGGGGGCGCGCCGCACTCTTCCTCACCCCGCGCTGGACCCACGTGCATGCCTCCCCCGCCGCGATGGCGCTGCTTGCCGTCGGCGCGATGCTGGTCATGGCGACCGTCGATCGGCTCGCGATACCCGGCGCTGCGCAATTCGACTGGCGCGCAATCGGCGGCGGATGGTTTGCCGCGGTCATCGTCTTCTGGGCCTGCTATCTCGCGCGCCCCGACGCTCGCTACGACCCGAATCCGCGCGCCGCCCCTGGCCCGGCCTGGCTGATCTGCGCGGCCCTGGCGCTGCAGCAGATCGTGCTGATCGCCACAGCCGCGCTGTACGCCACGCCGCTTGCCGACGCCATTCTCGCGCACGCTGCGTTCGGCGCAATCGGCATCTGGCTGCTCTGGCTGCTGCCGGTGATCTGGGCGACGGGCGCACTGGCCGTGCTGCTGCTGCGCGCCGGGGAGCGTCAACGGCGGCGGCGCCTGCTGGCCATGCCGGTGCTGGCGGCAGCCGCCGTGCTGGCCGTCCTGCTGCCGTCCGACGCGTACTGGCGCGAGGCCGCCTCCGATTCCGCCGGCGCGCGGCCGGGTCTCGAACTTACCCAGGAGCTGATGGAGGAGCAGCCGCGCCTGTTGGCGCGGCGACTTGCGGAGATGGCGGACCAGCGTCCCGGGCACGTGGACTTGTATGCAATCACCTTCGCGCCGTACTCCGACGAAGACGTGTTCCGCAATGAAAGCGCGATGGTCGCCGAGGTGATCGGGCAGCGGTTCGGCGCGCAGGAGCGCACGATCCAACTCGTCAATCATGTAGAGACCAGCGCCGACTGGCCGTGGGCGACGCCGCTCAACCTGTACCGCGCGATCCGGCATGTCGCCGAGCGCATGGATCGCGACGAAGACATCCTGTTCCTGCATCTGACCTCGCATGGCGCCCGCAACGGCCAGCTGGCCGCCGAGTTCTGGCCGATGACGGTGCACAGCCTCACCCCGGCCATGCTCAAGGCATGGCTGGACGAGGTAGGCATCCGCCACCGCATCCTGTCGATCTCGGCCTGCTATTCCGGCAGCTGGATCGATCCTCTTGCCGATGAGAACAGCCTGATCATGACGGCAGCCGACGCCCACCACACCTCCTACGGCTGCGGGCGCGGTTCCGAGCTCACGTTCTTCGGCCGTGCGCTGTTCGATGAACAGTTGCGCGAACACACGCTTTCCTTCGAGGACGCGCACGCCACCGCGCGTGAGGTGATCCGCCGCCGCGAGCAGGAAGCGGGCAAGAACGACGGTTACTCGAATCCGCAGATCCGTATCGGCCCCGGCATCCGGCAGCCGCTCGAGCGCCTGCGCAACGACGTGGAGCGCTGATGCGCTACCGGCTGGCCGTATTCGACTTCGACGGCACGCTCGCCGATTCGTTTGCCTTTTTTCTCGACACGCTCGACACCCTTGCCGACGAACACGGCTTCCGCAAGCTCGACCGCAGCCAGCTCGACATCCTGCGCACGCTCGACGCGCGGGCGGTGTTGAAGCATGTCGGACTTCCGCTGTGGAAGGCGCCGCGCGTCGGCGCGCACTACAAGCGGCTGATGGCGGCGCAGGCGCACCGCATCCCCCTTTTCGACGGAACCGACGGCATGCTGCGCCAACTTGCCGCGCAAGGCGCGGCCCTGGCGATCCTGAGCTCCAATTCCGAGGAAAACGTGCGCACCGTCCTCGGCCCGGAGCTTGGCGGCCTGTTCGCGCTTGCCGAACAGCGTGCTGCCGCATTCGTAATGCGCGAACAGGCCGCCAAGCTCCGGGCCGAGGAC
>DATLGF010000298.1:0-5412 GCA_035540575.1 Noviherbaspirillum sp. | reverse complement strand
GGCGGCACCGTGGCGCTGCCAATCTGGACGGATTACATGCGTGTCGCCTTGCGCGGGGTGGGACCGGTGCACCGCGCCGCTCCGGGCGGACTGGCACAGGTGGACGGCGACCTGATGTACGCGGAGTATGCCGCGGCCGGCAATTCGGTACGGTCCGTGGGCATCGACGAAATACGCAGTTTCTGGGAGCGCCTGTTCCGCTGGCCGTCGCAGCCTTCGCAACCATCGCAGCCTGCACCGTCGGTGGCGCCGGCCCCGATTGTGGTGCCGCCAGCGGCCATGCCGACGCCGCCGGTGCAGCGGCCAGTCACTCCGCGGCCGGTCGAGGAAAGAAGGCTGGAAGAGTGGTATCGGGGCTGAATTGCGCCCTGAATTGCGCCTGATCCTGCTGCTTGCGGCCCCGCTCCGACAGACGGGGTGCCTCAGTCCGCGCGCTGGCCGATCGCCCGCGCCGCCCGTATCACCAGCGGGCCCAGATCCTTCTTCACCTGCTCGAGCGTCCAGCGCGAGGTCGGCACCGAGACATTGACCGCGGCGAGCGGAATGCCGGCGTGATCCACGACTGCCGCGGCTACATTCAAGTCCCCCAGGTAGTACTCCTCGGCGGCGTAGGCATAGCCGTTCGCGGCGGCTTCGGCCACGAGCGCCAGCAACTGTTCCCGGTCCACGGTCGTGCGCGAGGTGAAGCGCTCGATGGGGCTGCTGTCGATGAAGCGCTCGACCTCGTCGCTCGCACGGCAGGACAGCACGGCCCGTCCCGATGCGGACGAGATGGCCGGAATGCGCTTGCCGATCGGCATGTAGACGGGTATGTGCTTCTTCGACGGAATGCGCGTGACGAACACCATGTCCTTGCCGTCCGGCACGGACAGGTTGACGCTCTCGCCGCATTCTTGCCCGAGCTCGTTGAGCACCGGATGCGCGCGCTGCAGCAGCGGCTCGGTCATCAGGTAGGCGTAGCCGAGCGACATCGCACGCACCGTCAGCCCGTAACGCTTGCTGCGCTCGTCCTTGCGCAGGTAGCCGAGCTGCTGCAGCGTGAAGGCAATGCGTTGCGCGGCGCTCGTGCTGATGCCGCAGGCGGCCGCCATTTCGGGCAGGTTCATCGTCGGGCTGCTGCTGTTGAACGCTTCAAGAACGCACAGCCCCTTGGCCAGTGCGCTGATGAAAAGCGGCGAGTCTTCCATCGTCTTCCTCCATGGGCATTTGACAGCATCGCGGTGCGATGCTCTAATCATATCGCGTAACGATGTTAAGCTATCGGCAGTCGATAGACAAGTATTGAAATAGAAGATGGGAGGAGAGGATGAGCAGGGCAGAAGAACTGCACCGCAAGGCCAGCATCGTCGACGGGCTGGTCTTTTTCAGCGACGGCAGCACGCGTGACATGAAGGCCGGCGGCGTCAACGCGCTCAATCTGACGGTGACCGACATGGCCTCCGGCTACGAGCAGGCGCTCAAGGACGTGATGGCATGGCGCGAGCGCTGCGCCGACCCGGCCTCGGGCTGGATGCTGATCGAGCAGGCCGAGGATATCGAGCGCGCCAAGGCCGCCGGCAAGGTCGGCCTGGTCATGGGCTGGCAGAACTCCCGTCCGCTCGAGGACAAGATCGAGCGCATCGGCATTTTCCATGCGCTGGGCATGCGGGTCATGCAACTGACCTACAACGAGGCCAACCTGATCGGCGATGGCTGCCTGGAAAAGCGCAATGCCGGTCTCTCCAAGTTCGGATTCGAAGCGGTGCGCGAGATGAACCGCGTCGGGGTTGCGATCGACATCTCCCACTGCGGCGAGCAGACCTGCCTCGACGCCGCCGCCGCTTCCGACAAGCCGGTCCTGCTCACCCACGCGAACGCCAACGCGGTGGTTGCGCGTCCGCGCAACAAGTCCGATGCGGTCATCAAGGCCGTGTGCGACACCGGCGGCGTGATCGGCTGCTCGATCCACGCGTATCTGCTCTGGCGCGGCATTGCCGGCCAGCGGCCGCAGCTCGACGATTTCGTCGCCAATGTGAAGTACATCGGCGAGCGCTACGGCTATGAGCACGTCGGCATCGGGACCGACTTTCCGGCGGTCGATACCTATGAGGCAGTGCGCCATGTGATGGTGATGTCGCGCACCAAGTACCCGGGATCGGCCGGCGATTTCTCCGGCCAGTTCGGCGACGTGATGGAGGCGCGTTTCCCGGTCGAAGTGGACACGCCCGCGAAGCTGCCTGCACTCACGCAGGCGCTGGAGAAGGGCGGACTGAGCGAGGAACAGATTCTGGGCGTACTAGGTGGAAATTTCCGCCGCGCCTTCGATGCAATCTGGGGAGTGGCCCGCGAGGACCGGCGCGAAGGCGCGGTGCGGCAGGCTGCATGAAACGCCCGCGCCTCGGCGCGGTAACCACCGGCCCGGCCAGCAGGCCGGCCAGTCTTGTCTTGAAGGAGAGTACATGAAACCCGTACGCGGAATTCTCGGCTGCATGATCGCGGCCGCCACTCTTGCAGCATTCACCCCGGCCCACGCGCAGAACAACTATCCAAGCCGCGCGATCAAGATCGTCGTCCCCTACCAGGCGGGCGGCTCCACCGACATGGTCGTGCGCAAGCTGGCCGAACTCGCATCGCCGAAGCTGGGGCAACCGGTCATCATCGAAAACAAGGGCGGCGCCGGCGCGACACTGGGAGCTCGTACCATCGCCAACGCGCCTCCGGACGGCTACACGCTGGCGATCCTGCCGAGTCCGGTCTTCCGCATGCCGCACATGGCCGATACCGGCTATGACCCCACCAAGGACTTCACCTACATCTCGATGCTCAGCGGCTATACGCTTGGTGTCGCGGTACCGGCGACTTCGCCGTTCAAGAGCTGGCAGGACCTGGTCGCGCATGCGAAGCAGAATCCCGGAAAGATCAGCTACGGGACGGCGAGCATCGGCAGCGCATCGAACGTGATGATGGAAGAGATCGCCGGCCGCAACGGCATCAGCTGGATGCACGTGCCTTACAAGGGCGAGTCCGCGGTACTGGTCGACGTGCTGGGCAACCGGGTGGACCTGTATGCGGGCTCGACCACGGTGGCGCCGCAGGTGGCCGCCGGCGGCATGCGCATGCTGGTGATCTGGGGCGAGAACCGCAGCCCGCTGTATCCGGGTACCCCGACGCTGAAGGAGCTCGACGGCACGCCCCCGATGAATGCGCCGTTCGGCATCGCCGGTCCGAAGGGGCTGCCCCAGCCGATCCTGACCAAGCTGCAGACCGTGTTCAAGCAGATCGTCGAGTCGCCCGAGTTCGCGAAGATCCTTACCGAATACGGTCAGGAGCCGGCCTACATGGATTCGGCCACCTATACCGAGTACGCGGCGCGCGCCTTCGAGCAGGAGCGCGAGATCGTGAAGAAGCTGGGACTGGCCGGATCGTAATGAGCCTCGCATTGACTGCAAGCCAGCCTGCCGGCGCAATCAGCTGGCCCGCCTCGCTGTGGCGTGCCGGCGTGCCGGCAGGCGAGCATTACCGGCGCCTGGAAACGGACGCGACCGTCGAGGTCGCGATCGTCGGCGCCGGCTATACCGGCCTGACCTGCGCCTCGTCGCTCGCCGAGCGCGGCATCGAGTGCGCGATCCTCGACGCGGCCCAGCCCGGCTACGGGGCGAGCGGGCGCAACGGCGGCATGGCGGTGACGCGCTACAAGTCCGGGTGGGCGTCCATGCACGCGGCCTACGGGCACGACACCGCCTACAAGCTGTACCGGCTGATCCTGGCCGGAGTGGACCTGATCGAGGCGCTCACGCAGCGCCATGGTCTCGACAACCATTTCTCCCGTCAGGGACACCTGACACCGGCATCGAGCGCGCGCGCGTCGCAGCGGCTGCACGATGACGTGCGTCTGCTCAACGAGGTATTCCACGACAGCACGGTGCGCATGATGGACGCCGCCGAGGTCGCGCAGGCCTGCGGCACCGGCGACTATCTGGATGGGTATTTCGACCCGCGCGCGGCCGGCATCCATCCGTATCTGCACGCAACCGGGCTGGCGCGCGCCGTGCACGCAGGCGGCACCCCGATTTACGGCGACAGCCCGGTGCTCGCAATCAGCCGCGAGGGCGCGAGTTATCTGCTGCATACGCCGGGAGGAACGCTGCGTGCGCGCAAGCTGGTCTACGCGACCAACGGCTACACCGACATGTTTTCCATCCAGCGCAGCCTGGAGCGACGCATCGTGGCGGTGAGCAGCGCGGTGATTGCCACCGAGCCCTTGCCTGAAGCCCTGGCGCAACGGATCCTGCCCGACAACGTGCTGGTGACCGATACGCGCCACCTGGTCAACTATTTCCGCAAGACCCCCGGCGGCCACCTGCTGTTCGGCGGGCGCGGCAGCCTGACCGGCGTCGAAAAGCCCCAGACCTACCACGGGCTGGAACGCCGGCTGGTCGAAACCTTTCCGGAACTGGCTGATCATCCGATCGCGTTCCGCTGGTCCGGCAAGGTGGCCGTCACCCTCGACGACTTCCCGCACATCGGCGCAATCGGCGAGAACGCCTGGTTCGCGCTTGGCTACGGCGGGCGCGGCGTGGTGCTGAGCCACGTGCTCGGCGCCGCGCTGGCCGACTGCGTGACGGGTGCACCGGCAAGCCTGGGACCGATGAGCGACAATGCATTCACCGAAATTCCGTTCCACCGTTTCCAGGTGCCCGGAATGAACATTGTCGCCAGCTACTACAAGCTCAAGGACCGCCTCGGGGTCTGACGCGGCGGACCCAGGCGCCCGGCGGCGGTCCGGGCGCCTTCTCATTTTCCGAAGGAGTCAACGATGAACGGTGCCGATGTGCTGTGCGACACGCTGCTCGCCAACGGCGTGGACGTCTGTTTCGCCAATCCCGGCACTTCCGAGATGCACTTCGTGGCCGCCCTCGACCGCAAGCCGCAGATGCGCTGCGTGCTGGGCCTGTTCGAGGGCGTCGTCACCGGCGCCGCCGACGGCTATGCGCGCATGGCCGGAAAACCGGCGGCGACGCTGTTGCACCTGGGGCCGGGGCTCGCGAACGGACTTGCCAATCTCCACAACGCGCGCCGCGCCGGTTCGCCGGTAGTGAATATCGTCGGCGAGCACGCAAGCTACCACCTGAAGCACGATGCGCCGCTGACCTCGGACATTGAAGGACTGGCTAGGCCAATGTCGGCATGGGTCGGGCGCGCCGAGCATGCGGATACGGTGGCGCAGGCGGCCGCCGAAGCGGTGCGGGCTTCGCAAGCCGGAGGGGGCGGCGTCGCCACGCTGATCCTGCCGGCCGATGCGGCGTGGACCGAGGTGCAGCATGCCGCCCCGGTCCAGGCGGAACTGGACAAACCCGGCATCGTTGCGCAATCACGCATCGAGCAGGTCGCGGTCGCGTTGTCGAGCGGGCGTTCCACGGTGCTGCTGCTGGG
>DATLGF010000297.1:0-5001 GCA_035540575.1 Noviherbaspirillum sp. | reverse complement strand
ACATGTAACGCGTTGTCCGGATCACACAGATTCGCGCGCCCCAGCGGGTAGAATGGCGCCTTTTTTGAAAGGGGGCCTGCCATGTGGTTCAAGAATCTCCAGATCTATCGCCTGACCGCTCCCTGGACGCTCTCCGCCGAGCAGCTCGAGGAAAAGCTCGCGCCGCTGGCCTTCGAGCCCGGCTCCAGCGTCGAGATGCAGGCCCAGGGCTGGGCTGCGCCGCGCGCCAAGGGCGGCCTCGTGCACAGCGTGAATCGCCAGCTGCTGCTGCAGCTGGTCGAGGAAAAGAAGCTGCTGCCATCCACGGTGGTCAACCAGGTGAGCAAGGCGCGCGCCGCCGACCTGGAGGAACAGCAGGGCTTCAAGCCCGGCCGCAAGCAGATGAAGGAGATCAAGGAGCAGGTCACCGATGAACTGCTGCCGCGCGCGTTCTCGATCCAGCGCAGCACGCGCGTGTGGATCGATCCGGTCAACGGCTGGCTGGTGGTGGATGCGTCCGGCGCCGCCAAGGCCGACGACGTGTTCAAGATGTTGTTGAAGTCGCTCGAGGTGCTGCCGTTCGCGGCGCTGCGTACCGAGCGCTCGCCGCTGTCGGCGATGACGGACTGGCTCGCCGCCGACGAGGCGCCGGCCGGTTTCACGGTGGACCAGGACACCGAACTGCGCGCAACAGGCGAAGGCAAGGCCACGGTGCGCTACGTGCGCCATACGCTGGAGCCGGATGATGTGCGCCGCCACATCGCCGCGGGCAAGCAGTGCACGCGCCTGGCGCTGACCTGGGCCGACCGCGTGTCCTTCGTGCTGACCGAGACGCTGGCAATCAAGCGCGTCGCGCCGCTGGACGTGCTGAAGGAAAACCAAGATGCCGCGCTGATGAACGAGGACGAGCGCTTCGACAACGACTTCGCGCTGATGACCGGCGAGCTGGCGAAGCTGATCGCCGACCTGGTCGAGGCGCTGGGCGGCGAGGAGAAGCAGAAGCAGGCGGCGTGAGCTGCGGGCGGCGAGCGCCTCGCCGCCGGCCTGCCATTGCGAACCGCAGATCTGTCATCCTGAGCCTCAACCTGTCATCCTGAGCCGCAGGCGAAGGGTCTCATCGTCCCGCACAGGGTGCACCTCCCCGCAGGCGGATGAGGTCCTTCGCCTGCGGCTCAGGACGACACACCGCGGCGACACACCCGGGGCAACACCCCACCGACACACCACCGGCCGACGAATCACCGCCCAGCTGTAATCCCGAGCGAAGCGAGGGATCTCATCCGCATGAAAGCAGCGACACCCCTACGCTACTTGATCGACGCGAACCGCTGCTCCATTTCGCGCCGCATCGTCTTGCGCAATTCGGCGGCCGCATAGCGCCGGCGCTCGTCCGGCGTGAACGGGCGCAGCGGCGGCACCTGCGTCGGCTTGCCGTCGTCGTCGACGGCCACCATCGTGAAGAAGCAGCTGTTCACGTGGCGCGTCTCCTGTGTGCGGATGTTCTCGGCCACGACCTTGATCCCGACCTCCATCGAAGAGGTCCCGGTGTGATTCACCGACGCCAGCAGCGTCACGAGTTCACCCACGTGTATCGGCTGCCGGAAGATCACCTGATCGACGCTCAGCGTGACCACATAGCGTCCCGCATAGCGGCTTGCGCAAGCGTACGCCGCCTGATCGAGCAGCTTGAGGATCGTGCCGCCATGGACCTTTCCGGAGAAGTTGGCGGTGTCGGGCGTCATCAGGACGGTGATGCTGAGTTGGTGTGCGGGCAGGTCCATGGGAAGGGAGAGTGTGGGCGACGGTTGCCATATGATGCAGCGTCGCACGCAATTGCGCACCACTCGCGTTCGCCGGAGGCCCGATCATCGCGCAAACAGGCGAAAAAAAGACGAGCTCGCAAGCTCGTCTTTTTCGATTTGGCGGAGTGGACGGGGCTCGAACCCGCGACCCCCGGCGTGACAGGCCGGTATTCTAACCAACTGAACTACCACTCCAGAATTCGTTGCCTGCGGCTTGAAAAACCGCGAGGTCCAGAAGGGGTCGCATTGTACAGCAATTTTTCCGCAGGGGGAACTACAATCTCCTGCATCCATTTTTCCATCCGATCATGACCTCAGCCGCCGACGCCATCCTGTTCCCGCCGATCGAACCGCGCCGCCACGGCATGCTGGCCGTCGACGCCATCCACACGCTGTACTGGGAGGAGAGCGGCAATCCGGACGGCATACCGGTGGTGGTGCTGCACGGCGGCCCCGGCGCCGGCACCTCGCCGCGCCACCGCCGCTATTTCGACCCGGCGCGCTACCGCATCGTGCTGTTCGACCAGCGCGGCGCCGGCAAGTCCACGCCGCTTGGCGAGTGGCGCGACAACACCACGCCGCTCCTGGTCGCCGACATCGAGCGGCTGCGCATCGAACTCGGCATCGACCGCTGGCTCGTGTTCGGCGGCTCATGGGGCTCGACGCTGGCGCTCGCCTACGGGCAGGCGCATCCCGAACGCTGCCTCGGCTTTGTCCTGCGCGGGATCTTCCTGTGCACGCCGCAAGAGATCGACTGGTTCCTCCACGGGATGCGCTGGTTCTTCCCGGAAGAGCACGCGGCCTTCGTTGCGCCGATTTCGCATGACGAGCGCGGCGAACTGCTGCAGGCCTATGCGCGCCGGCTGTTCGACGACGACCCCGCCGTGTACGTGCCGGCCGCGCGCGCCTGGAGCCGCTATGAAGGCGCCTGCCTGTTCCTCAGGCCGGAACCGGAGGCGATCGCCGACTTCAGCTCCGATACCGTGAGCCTGGGCGTCGGTCGGCTCGAGGCGCATTACTTCCTGCACCAAGGCTTCTTCGAACAGGATCAGCTGCTGCGCGGCGTCGACCGCATCGCCCATCTGCCCTGCATGATCGTGCAGGGCCGCTACGACGTCGTGTGTCCGCCGGCGACCGCGTTCCGTCTGCGCGACGCGTGGCCCGGCGCGGGTTTCGAGCTGATTGGCGACGCCGGGCATTCGGGATACGAACCCGGCATCGCACGGGCGCTGGTCGCGGCAACCGAGCGTTTCAAGGCAGTCGGGCATTTCGGCTCTGTCGACGCTTTGTAAGCGCCGGTAATTTTGCTTCTCCAAAGCAACTTTTTCTCCAGATACTGGACACTGGTCGCATCTCCATCCACCTCGCCGGGAGTGTCACGCATGAAGACCAGAATCGCCCTGATCGGCGCCGCCGCCATCGTCGCCGGTTGCGCCACCCGCCCCGATACGCCGCCGCCCGCGGAGGCACCCCCGGAACCCGAGCCGCCCGCCGTACTGGCGCCCACGCCGCGGCCGGAGCCGCTCCCGGCATCGCCGGCGCGCAGCATCGACGAGTACAAGCGCGTGCTGGCCCGGCATATCGCGGCCCGGAGCCCGGCGCGCGTGTTCGATGGGCGTCCGCAGGCGCTGCTGCGTTCGGTCATCGTGCTGCGCTATACCCTCGATGCGGATGGCAACCTCGTGCAAAGCGAGGTCATGCGCTCCAATCGCGACCGCGAGACCGAGGCCACCGCGCTGGCCACGCTGCGCGCGGCCGCCCCGTTCCCGCGCCCGGCTGACCACCTGCTGCACCGCGGCCGCATCGAGATCTCCGAGACCTGGCTGTTCAACAACGACGGACGCTTCCAGCTGCGCACCATCGCGGAACGCCAGATGGATCGCTGAATCCGCCCGACGCACTTATTGCGCGGATCGAAACTTCCGCACGACAAAACTTGGTAAAGTCTGGGCTGCCGCATGCCAAGCGTGCGGCATGCCGCAGTCATCCCCCTGAAAGGAGCCTTTACCGTGGTTACGTCGAACATCAAGACCGTACGCAACGACATGAGAACGCTGGTCCAGGACGCCCAGGAGCTGTTCCGGGAAGCGAGCATGGCCACCGGCGAGAAGGCCGAGGAACTGCGCGCCCGCGGCATGGAGCTGCTGGAAGCGGCAATCGAGAAGACGCATGAACTGCAGGCCGTCGCCCTCGAAAAAGGCAAGGTCGCCGCAAAGAACGCCGATGAATACGTGCACCAGAACCCGTGGCAGGCGGTCGCGATGTCGGCCGGCATCGGCCTGCTGGTCGGCCTGCTGATCTCGCGTAAGTAAGGCGCGCGCTCGCATGGAGCAACCGCATCCGCCACGCGAACGGGCCGGGCTGGTCGCCGGCCTGTCCGCCGTCGCGCGCAACCTGTTTGCGCTGTTCGTCACCCGCGCCGAACTGGCGGCGCTCGAACTCGGGGAAGCGCGCGACCACCTTGCCAAGCTGTTTCTGGTCGGAGCGCTCGGCGTGCTCCTGGTCTGTTTCGCGCTGGCCGGATGGACGGCGCTGATCGTCGTGCTGGCCTGGGATGCGCTCGGCTGGAAGATCCTGCTGCTGGTGGCGGTGGTCTACACGCTGCTGGCCGGCGCCGCGCTGCTGGCGGCGCGTTCGATGCTCGCCCAGGACAAGCTCGGCTTCCCCGCGACCATGGCCGAGCTGCGCAACGACCGCGAAGCCCTGTTCTGATGAATACCGCCGAGCGCAAGCAGCAGCTGATTGACCGGGGCGCGCTCTACCGTGCACGGGTGATGCTGGAACGCGAACGCACGCGCGCGAGCCTGCGCCCGTTGCGGCTGTCGGCAGACGGCGTGCAGAAGCTCGCCGCCACCGCCATCACCGCCTATGCCGGCGCCAGTGCCGCCTCCGCGCTCGCGCGGCACCTGCCGGCCATTCTTCCACCCGTATTGCGTCTGCTGGCCTCCGTGGGGGCGCGCAAGGGCCCGCGCCAGGCGGCATGGCGCTTCGCAGCCATCGGAGCCGTCGGAGCCGCCATGGCGGCCGCCGTTGTGTGGATGCGGCGCCTGCGCAGGCAAACGCCCGACCGGGTTCGGCGGGCCGAATAGTTTTCCTTTTGTAACTCTTCGAACTCGGCAGCCCGCGCGCGGGTCGAATTCTCGTTTTACAACAACGAGGAATCAACATGCGCAAGCAACTCTCGCTTTCCGCGCTGGCTGCGGCCGTTGTGCTGTCCGGC
>DATLGF010000296.1:0-11954 GCA_035540575.1 Noviherbaspirillum sp. | reverse complement strand
CTTGGCGCCTTCGTCGCGGTATCGGTGCTCACGCGCATGCCGGGTCTGATGGGCTCGGACAGCTTTGCGATGAACCTTGCCGCGATCGGCGCGGCGATGCTGGCCGCGATGATCGTCGCCGGCGCGATCGGCCTGTTCTTCGAGCGCGTGATCGTCAGCCGCGTCTACGGCCAGCACCTGAAGCAGATCCTGATCACGATGGGCGGCATGGTGGTCGGCGAAGAGCTGATCAAGGTGTTCTGGGGCCCGCAGCAGATCGCGCTGAACCTGCCCGCTTCGCTGCGCGGCTCGATCCTGATCGGCGAATCGGCGGTGGAGAAGTACCGCCTGCTCGCGGTCGTCGTCGGCCTGATCGTGTTCGCGGCGATGATGCTGGTCCTGAACCGCACCAAGCTGGGCCTGTTGATCCGCGCCGGCGTGCAGGACCGCGAGATGGTGGAAAGTCTGGGATACCGAATCAAGCGGCTGTTCATCGGCGTGTTCGTCGTCGGCTCCGCGCTGGCCGGCCTCGGTGGGGTGATGTGGGGTCTGTACCAGCAGAGCGTCTACCCGCACATGGGCGCGCAGGTCAACGTGCTGATCTTCATCGTGATCATCATCGGCGGCCTCGGCTCGACCGGCGGCTGCTTCCTCGGTGCGCTGCTGGTGGGCCTGCTGGCCAACTACACGGGCTTTCTCGCGCCGAAAGTTGCGCTGTTCTCCAACATCCTGCTGATGGCTGCCATCCTGCTGTGGCGCCCGCAGGGACTGTACCAGGTCACGAATCGCTGAGGCCCGCCATGATCACCCGAATCCTGTCCCATGACCTGCCGCGCAACCGCGTGCTGACCCTCATCATGCTGGCGATCCTGTTCGGACTCGCATTCGCACCCTTCCTGTTCCCGGGCGCGAAGGCGCTGAACGTGGCGGCGAAGATCCTGATCTTCATCGTGCTGGTCGCCAGCTACGACCTGCTGCTCGGCTACACCGGCATCGTCTCGTTTGCGCACACGATGTTCTTCGGCATCGGCGCCTACGGCATCGCGATCGCCAGCGCGAAAATGGGCGCGAGCTGGAGCAGCCTGGCGATCGGCGCGCTCGGCGCGGTCGCGTTGTCGCTGGTGCTGTCGCTGATCATCGGCCTGTTCTCGCTGCGCGTGCGGGCGATCTTCTTTGCGATGATCACGCTGGCAGTGGCTTCAGCGTTCATGACGCTGGCCTCGCAGATGTCGCACATCACCGGCGGCGAGGACGGTCTGAACTTCCGCGTGCCGGAACTGCTCACACCGGCGTTCATGATGGCCGAAGAGAAGTTCATGGGCGCGTGGCTGGACGGCCGCCTGATCACGTATTACCTGCTGTTCTTCGCCGCGCTCGGTCTGTTCCTGGCGATGCTGCGCATCGTGAACTCGCCGTTCGGACGCGTGCTGCAGGCGATCCGCGAGAACGACTTCCGCGCCGAGGCGATCGGCTACAAGACCGTGATCTACCGTACCATGTCCAATGTGCTGGCCGCGGTGTTCGCCACGCTGGCCGGCTGCATGCTGGCGATCTGGCTGCGCTACAACGGCCCCGACACCTCGCTGTCGTTCGAGATCATGATCGACATCCTGCTGATCGTCGTCATCGGCGGCATGGGCACGATGTATGGCGCGGTGTGCGGGACCGTGCTGTTCCTGCTCGCGCAGAACTACCTGCAGGACCTGATGCGACTGGGGTCGGAGGCGACGCAGAACATCGCGATCGTCTCGGCCCTGCTGTCGCCGGACCGCTGGCTGCTGTGGCTGGGTATCCTGTTCATCCTGTCCGTCTACTTCTTCCCGACCGGCGTGGTCGGCAAGCTCAGAGCATGGAGCGCACGATGAAGCCCGCATCGCATTACGTTCGCGTCGGCGAACACGAGATCCACTATGTCGAGTGGGGCACGCCGGGCGCGCCGGTCATCGTGATGTGGCACGGCCTGGCGCGCACCGGTCGCGACTTCGACGATCTCGCCGAGGCGCTTGCAGACAGCTATCACATCGTCTGCCCGGACACGATAGGACGCGGGCTGTCGCAATGGAGCACGAAGCCGGACGAGCAATACCGGCTCGACTTCTATGCGCAACTGGCGCAAGGCTTCGTCGATGCGCTCGGCTTCGGGCAGCTACGCTGGGTCGGCACGTCGATGGGCGGGGCGATCGGCACGGTCGCCGCGGCGACGACCTTGAAGGGACGCATCAGCCACCTGGTGCTGAACGACATCGGCCCCGCACTCAATCCGGTGGCGATCGAACGCATCCGCTCGTATGCCGGCAACCCGCCGCAGTTCGACACCGTGACCGAGTTGGAAACCTTTTTCCGCACCGTCTACAAGCCCTATGGCTGGCTGAGCGACGCGCAGTGGCGGCGCATGACGGAGACGTCGACGCGGCGCCTGCCGAACGGCAAGGTCACGCCCCACTACGATCCGAACATGGTGCGCCAGTTCATCGTGCATCCGCACGACTACGACCGCTGGGCCGACTATGACGCACTCGACATGCCGGTACTGCTGCTGCGCGGCGTGGATTCGGATCTGCTGCTGCAGGAAACCGCAGAGGAGATGACGCGGCGCGGGCCGCGCGCGCGGCTGGAGGTGATCCAGGGATGCGGACACGCGCCGGCGCTGAACGTGCCGGAGCAGATTGCGTTGGTGCGCAACTTCCTCATGCGCTGAGGCCGGAAAACCCGGGTTTTTCTGGCGGCAGCCGGAGCCCGACTGCGCAATTCCGTTCCATATATCGCATTGACGGCACCGGGGATCGACTTGCCCGGAACCGCCGGCCGGGCGGACATCCGTTCGTTCGAGATTGTGTTTGCGCCATGGCTGGCCCGGTGATCCGGCCGGTCCACATGCATTTTTGCTTTGCGCTACACTCGATTTCTCTCTTTTCAACGCCCGCCCGTCATGCTTACCGCCAGTCGCGCCCCTGATCTGAAAACCGTGCTGATCGCAAGCGGCCTGGTCCTGACGCTTGCGATGGGCGTGCGTCATGGCTTCGGCTTCTGGCTGCAGCCGATCTCGCAGGCGCATGGCTGGACCCGGGAGACCTTTTCACTGGCGATGGCGCTGCAGAACCTGCTGTGGGGTTTGTTCGGCCCCTTTGCCGGCATGGCGGCGGATCGCTTCGGCACTGCGCGCGTGGTGATCTTCGGCGCGCTCTGCTACGCCGGCGGCCTGGTCTGGATGGCGAGCGTCTCGCATCCGACCGCCTTCGTGGTCGGCTCCGGCATCCTGATCGGCATGGCGCTCGCGTGCACCGCCTTCGGTGCGGTGGCCGGCATCATCGGGCGCACTGCGCCCGAGGCGAAGCGCTCGTGGGCCTTCGGCATTTCCAGTGCCGCCAGTTCCTTCGGCCAGTTCGCCATGATGCCGATCGAGCAGCAACTGATCTCCGCCGCCGGCTGGCAGAACGCCTTCTACATCCTGGCCGCGCTGGTTGCGATCGTGATGCTGCCGATGGCCTTCGGCCTGCGCGAGCAGCCGGTTGACAAGCACGCCGGCCCGCAGCAAAGCATCATGGAAGCCACGCGCGAAGCCTTCGCCTATCGGCCGTTCCAGCTGCTGGTGGCGGGCTACTTCGTGTGCGGCTTCCAGGTGGTGTTCATCGGCGTGCACATGCCGGCTTACCTGAAGGACAAGGACATTGCGGACCCGAGCGTGGCGGTGATGGCGCTGGCGCTGATCGGCCTGTTCAACATCTTCGGTTCCTACTACGCCGGCAAGCTTGGCGGCTTCCTGCCCAAGCGCTACCTGCTCTCGTCAATTTATTTCACCCGCGCAATCGTGATCGCGCTGTTTCTGCTCGCACCCCTTAGCGCGTTCTCGGTATACGTGTTCGCCGCCGCGATGGGTCTGCTATGGCTGTCCACCGTGCCGCTGACCAATGGCGTGATCGCGGGCATCTTCGGCGTGAAGTACATGGCGATGCTGTCCGGCTTCGTATTCTTCTCGCACCAGGTCGGCAGCTTCCTCGGCGTGTGGCTGGGCGGCTATCTGTTCACGCGCGACGGGAACTACAATACCGTGTGGATGATCACCATTGCGCTGGGCGTGTTCGCCGCGCTGGTAAACCTGCCGATCAATGAAAAGCCGATTGCACGCTCGCAAGCGGCGTTGGCCTGAGCCTTCGGAGCCGAGCATGAAACACTTGAAGCAAGCCGCTCTCGGCACCGCCTTCGCGGCGGTGCTGGCGCTTGCCTTCGCGAGCTATCTGCAGCCGGCCTTCGTGCTCGATCTCGCCAACCGCATCGTCCTCTGCTTCTGATCCGGCTAGCCGCAAGGGCTGCCGCCCCTTTCGTTCTGCCGCCCCTTTCGTTCTGCCGTCATGTCCATCGCCATCGCTCCGCTCGCCCGCCCCATCGTCCAGAACCTCGGCGCATCGCGCATCCGTGAAGTCGCCAATGCCGGCATCGGCCTGCCCGATGTGCTGCCGTTCTGGTTCGGCGAACCCGACCAGGAAACGCCGGATTTCATCCGTGCCGCCGCCAAGGAGGCGCTCGATGCCGGCGACACCTTTTACACGCACAACCTCGGCATCGCGCCGCTGCGTGAAGCAATCGCCAGCTATCTGTCCGCGCTCCACCAGCCCATCGATGCCGGCCGGATCACGGTCACCTCCTCCGGCGTTTCCGCGCTGATGCTGGTGGCCCAGCTGATCATCAACCCGGGCGACCGCGTGGTGGCGGTGACGCCGCTGTGGCCGAACCTGGTGGAGATTCCGAAGATTCTCGGCGCCGAGGTCGAACAGGTGCCGCTGCAGTTCGGCCAGACCTGGGAGCTGGATGTACAGCGGCTGCTGGAAGCACTCACGCCCGGCACGCGCGCGGTCCTGCTCAATTCGCCGAACAATCCGACCGGCTGGGTGATCACCGCCGAGCAGCAGGAAATCATCCTCGCCCACTGCCGCAAGCACGGCATCTGGATCCTCGCCGACGACGTCTACGAACGCCTCGTCTACGATGGCGCGCGCTGTGCCCCGTCGTTTCTCGATCTGGCCGAGCCCCAGGACCGCATCGTCTCGGCCAACAGCTTTTCCAAGTCCTGGCTGATGACCGGCTGGCGCCTGGGCTGGATCGTCGCGCCGCAGCCGATGATGGCGGACCTCGGCAAGCTCATCGAGTACAACACGTCCTGCGCGCCGGGCTTCGTGCAGCGCGCCGGCATTGTCGCAGTCGAGCGCGGCAACGAGATCATCGCGCACACCGTCGAGCGCTACCGCGCCGCGCGCGACTATCTCTATCAGCGTCTCAACGCGATGCCGGGCGTGACCACGCCGCTGCCGAAGGGCGCGATGTACCTGTTCTTCCGCGTTGACGGCGAACGGGACGCGCTCGCGCTGTGCAAGCGGCTGGTGGTGGAGGCGAAGCTGGGGCTCGCACCGGGCAGCGCGTTCGGGCCGGAAGGCGAAGGGTATGTGCGGTGGGGTTTTGCGAGTTCGCTGGAGAGGCTGGGCGAAGGGGCAGACCGGCTGGAACGGTTTCTGCGCGCGTAGAATCGCTGCATGGAACTCACCCTCGCCGACCTCGAAGACGCGATCAACTACTGGCGCGCGCTGCGTCCCTCCACTGGAGAAGAGCGGGCCTTGTCGCCGGAAGTGAATGCGCTCGCCACGCTTTATGCGCTGATGATCTACGAGCAAACCAGATCGGTGCCCCTGTCCGGTCTCGATCCGGTGCAGGCGCAATTGATCGAGGCCTGGCGCGGCCGCCCCGGCCGGGACTGACCGGGCCTCTTGCCGCGCCGCAACAGGGAAACGGCTGATTGCTGCATAATCGGTTCTTGCCTTCCCTCCTCCGGTAGCGCCACCCCAGTGACATCGGCCTCAGACACCCCCAGCACCTCACCCAGGACGGCCGCGGCCGGCGTCGTGCTGATCATGCTGGTCGTGCTCGCACGTGCGTTCGGCGGGCCCGGGTGGCTGTTCATCGGGTTGATGGCAGGCGCCGCGCTGCTGGTCTGGGCGGGGTTCTCCACCATTCCCGCGCGGCTGCGCAATACCGCCTTCGTGCTGTTCGGCCTCACGATCCTGCTGCTGCCGGTCGCGCGCGCGCCGCTGGAGGCGATCCAGCGCGGCGTGTTCATCTCGGGGCAGTTGCTGGCGCTGATCGCCAGCGTGCTGCTGCTGGCGCACTGCGCACGAAGCAGCCGGCATATCCAGCGCGTGGGCGCGGCGCTGCGCGGACAGCCGCTTAGCCGGCGCTACCTTTCGTTCTCGATCACCGGCCAGCTGTTTTCCGGCATGCTCGGCATGGCCGGCGCCCACATCATGCTGGTGATGGCCGCTCCCGCGCAGGAGAAGGCAGACCCGACGCGGGTGGAGAGCGTGGTCGGCGTGACCCGCGCGTTCAGCGTGGCGGGTTTCTGGAGTCCGGTGTTCGGCAACATGGTGATCCTGCTGGCCCTGTATCCGACGCTGGACTGGATCGACATCTTCCCGGTCGGCGTGGTGCTGGCGCAGATGGGCGTCGTCGTCGGCTATCTGCTGCATCGGCGCGAAGCGCGCCGCGCGTCTTCCGGCACGCCGGGAGACGCAGAGGGGCGTCACGGCGTAGCGGACCTGCTCGTCGACGGCCTGCCCCTGCTGATTGCAATGCTCGCTTTCATGGGCGTGATCCTCACGGCGAGCCACCTGATCGGCATCGTCGTGCCGGCCACCATCATCCTGCTCGGCCCCCTGTTTGCGTTGCTGATCCATCTCGCGCTGGCCGCGCCGGGTCGACGGCTGGTGCAGGCCCTGTCCAACCTGCGCGACAGCGTGCTGCAGTATCCGCGCCTGGCGAGCGAGGCGCTGCTGTTCATGGCAGCCGGCTGTGCCGGCAGCATCATGGCAGATGCGTTTCCGCCTTCATGGGCCCAGGCGATCGGCGCGGTCCTCGGCGGCCATCCCTTCCCCGCCATCGCCTTCCTGATGATCAGCATCATGGCGGCTTCGCTGGCCGGCATTCACGCGGTGCTGTCGGCGGTGTTCCTGGCCTCGACCATCACGCCGCAGGTGCTGGGGCTGCCGCCGCTGACCCACATGGCGGCGATCCTGGTCGGCTGGGGGCTGGCCGCTGTGGTGGCGCCATTCTCCGTGCTGTCGCTGACAGCGGCGCGCTATGCCGGCACATCGATCTACGACATCAGCTTCGGGCGCAACTGGTTGTTTACGCTGATGACCACGCTGCTGGCCTGCGCGGCGCTTTCCATCATTACCAACATGCTCTAGCGCTTGCGCGCCAGCACCAGCCCCTCTCGTACCGGGGCCATAGACAAGTCGGCGCGCGCGTCGTCGTTCAGCTTGCGGTTGATGGACTTCTCGAGCAGGTACTGGACAGGGTACCGTCGAGCGCGATCGTGCCAGCGGTCATGGCTTTCCTTTCCTGGGCGTGGAACGTTTCGAGAGACTCTCGTCGAGGTCGCGGTCCCAGTCCGGATGCTCGCGGTAGCGCTCCACCAGGAAATCGACGAAGGTGCGCACCTTGGCCGACAGGTGGCGGCGGCTCGGATATACGGCGAAGATCGGCAGGTCCGGCATCGTGTAGTCGGTCAGGAGCGGCACCAGCCGCTTCTGGCGGATCGCGTCGCCGATGATGAACGAAGGCTTGACGATGATGCCCATGCCCGCGATCGCGGCCTCGCGCAGCAGATCACCATTGTTGGCCACCAGCGGTCCCCTGACGCGCGCCACGTGCAGCTTGCCGTCACGCATGAACTGCCATTCGTCGCGCGACGCCAGGTAGGTGTAGGTCAGGCAAGCATGCTGTTCCAGTTCCTCCGGCGTGGACGGCGCGCCGCAACGCTTCAGGTAGGACGGCGCCGCGCAGACCAGGTTGCGCGCGCTGGCGATCTGGCGCGCGACCAGCGCCGAGCTGTCGGGCATGCGCGAGATCCGGATCGCCACGTCGTAGCCCTCCTCGATCAGATCGACCACGCGGTCCGACAAGGTCAGGTCGAGTTTCACTTCCGGATAGCGCGCCGCGTACTCAGGCAGTGCGCGCGCCAGATAGTTGACGGCGAACGAGACGGGCGCGTTCACCCGCAGCGTGCCTGCGGGGCGCGCGGCGCTCATGCTCGCGGCCAGTGCCGCGTCCTCCAGATCCTGCAGCAACTGCCGGCAGCGCTCCAGGTAAGCCGCCCCGGTCTCGGTCAGCGACAGCCGCCGGGTGCTGCGGTTGAACAGCCGCGCGTGCAGATAGGCCTCGAGGTCTGCCACATGGCGGGTGACCGAGGGATTGGACATGTCGAGCGCGCGGGCGGCGGCGGACAGGCTGCCGCTTTCCGCCACCTTCACGAAGACTTTCATTGACTGGAAGAGGTCCATTGCCGCGCTATATTTCCGATATCCGAAATAATCAATTTCCTGACGCCGTATTTTTCCAAATTGCGGAGGGTACTACAGTGTGGACAACGGTGCTCCACGCATCGTCAATGCCAACCCCGAACTGAAAGGACATCCAATGAACCACTCCGCTTCCGACTACGCCGCCACCCTGCTGCGCATCACGCTCGGCGTCGTGCTGCTCGCCCATGGCCTGCTCAAGGTGCTCGTCTTCACGCTGCCCGGCACCGCCGGCTTCTTTGCCAGCGTAGGCTTCCCGGGCTGGACCGCCTACCCGGTCACCGCGATCGAAATCGCGGGCGGCCTTGCGCTGATCGCCGGCTTCCACTCGCGCCTGGTTGCGCTCGCCGTGCAGCCGGTCCTGCTCGGTGCACTGTTCGTCCACATCGGCAACGGCTGGCTGTTCAGTGCGCCGAACGGCGGCTGGGAATATCCTCTGTTCCTGGTGGTCGCAGCCGCCGTGGTGAGCCTGCTGGGCGACGGCGCCTTTGCGCTGCGCCGCGCGCCGGCCCCGGTTCGCCTGCGCACCGCGTAGTCTCCCAGGGCGGCGCACGCCGCCCGCGCCCACTCACTGAAGGATTCTCGCCATGAACGACACCCGCACCAACCGCATGCCCGCCGTCTTCGTCGGCCACGGCAGCCCGATGAATGCGCTGGAAGACAATGCCTGGACGCGGGGCTGGGAAAGCCTGGGCGCGCGCATTGGCAAGCCCGCCGCAATCCTCGCCGTCTCCGCGCACTGGCTCACGCACGGCACGGCCGTCACCGCAATGGAGGCGCCGCCGACCATCCATGATTTCGGCGGCTTCCCGCAGGCGCTGTTCGACATCCAGTACCCTGCCCCCGGCAGCCCGGCGCTTGCCGAGCGCGTGCGCGACCTGCTCGCCCCGCTCGAGGTGATGCTCGACGACGAGTGGGGACTGGACCACGGCACCTGGTCGGTGCTGCACAAGATGTTTCCGCAGGCCGACATCCCCGTGCTGCAACTGAGCATGGACGCGGATCAGCCGCCGTCGTTTCATCTTGCACTCGGCGAACGCCTGCGCCCGCTGCGCGACGAAGGCGTGCTGATCCTCGCCACCGGCAACGTCGTGCACAACCTGCGCACGATACGCTGGAACAGCAAGGAGGGGTATGACTGGGCCGAGCGCTTCAACACACGCATCCGCGGCCTGCTCGAGCGCGGCGACGTCGCGGCGCTGGCCGACACCTCGCAGTGGGACGACGATGCGCGCCGCGCGGTACCGACGATCGAACACTATCTGCCGCTGCTCTATGTTGCCGGCGCGCGGCGCGAGGACGAGCCGTTCGAGATCGTGATCGACGGGCTGGAAATGGGTTCGATCAGCATGCTGAGCGTGGCGGCGGGGCTGCCCAGGTAGCGGCTCGCCCGCTTCTTGCATCACGTTCGGCATTTGCAATACTGCCGGACATGGAAACGCTTACGATAGGTCTCATTTCCGATACGCACGGGGTGCTGCGCCCAGAAGCGCGCGTCGCGCTGCGCGGCTGCGCGCACATCCTGCACGCGGGCGACATCTGCGATCCCGCGGTGCTCAGGCAGCTGGAGGAAATTGCGCCGGTGACGGCGGTGCGCGGCAACAATGATCGCGGCACCTGGGCCGAAGCCTTGCCGGCGCACGCAGTGGTGGAGTTCGCTGGCGTGCGCGTGTGCGTGGTGCACGATCTGGCCGATTATCGCGTGCCCGCACCAGATGAGGCGCGCCATGACGTGGTGGTGACCGGGCATTCGCACCGGCCGGCGATCCGCATGGAGGGGGGCGTGCTGTATGTGAACCCCGGCAGCGCAGGGCCGCGTCGCTTCACGCTGCCGATTTCGCTGGGGTTTCTGGAGATTGCCGGCGGGCGGGCGAAGGCGCGGTTGCAGACGCTGGAGGTGGGGTAGGCTGGGATGCAAGCCCAGCAAAGTTCGACCGACCGCCCTGCCACAAGCTGAAATTGCATCCCAGCCTACCCCCGTGGGACGCGGCCGCCCCTGCGCTAATACGTCTGCTGCCCCAACTGTTCGCCGCCATGGGCGCGCTGGCCGACGATATCCAGCGCAACCGCCTCCGCAATCTTGATGCCGTCGACACCGGCCGACAAAATCCCGCCCGCATACCCGGCCCCCTCGCCGGCCGGAAACAGCCCGCGCGTATTCAGGCTCTGGAAATCGTCGCCGCGGCGGATCCGGATCGGCGATGAAGTGCGCGTCTCCACGCCGGTCAGCACGCCATCAGCCTTCGCATAGCCGCGGATCTGGCGGTCGAACGCGGGCAGCGCTTCACGGATCGCCTCGATCGCGTAGCCGGGCAGCGCAGCCGACAGATCGGTGAGCCGCACGCCCGGCTTGTACGATGGCTGGACCGAGCCGAATTCTTTCGACGGCCGCCCGGCGAGAAAATCGCCGATCAGCTGGCCGGGCGCGTCGTAGTTGCCGCCGCCGAGTTCGAACGCGCGCGCTTCCAGCTCGCGCTGGAAATCGATGCCGGCCAGCACATGGTCGGGATAGTCGTCCGGCGTGACGCTGACCACCAGCCCGCTGTTGGCATTGCGCTCGTTGCGCGAGTACTGGCTCATGCCGTTGGTGACGACGCGCCCCGGCTCGGATGTGGCCGCCACCACGGTCCCGCCCGGGCACATGCAGAAGCTGTAGACCGCGCGCCCGTTCTTCGCATGGTGCACGAGCTTGTAGTCGGCCGCGCCCAAGAGCGGATGCCCGGCGAATTTGCCGAAGCGCGCGCGGTCGATCATCGACTGCGGGTGCTCGATCCGAAAGCCGATCGAGAACGGCTTGGCTTCGATGTACACGCCGCGCTCATGCAGCATCTGGAAGGTGTCGCGCGCGCTGTGGCCCACCGCCAGCACCACGTGATCGGCCTCGATGAAGTCGCCGTTCTCGATCTGCACGCCGCGCACCCGGCCGTTCTCGATCGCGATGTCGCTGACCTTGGCCTCGAAGCGGAACTCGCCGCCCAGCGATTCGATTGTCGCGCGCATCGCCTCCACCATCTTCACCAGGCGGAAAGTGCCGATGTGCGGCTTGGACACGTACAGGATCTCTTCCGGCGCATACGCGTTCACGAACTCGGTCAGCACCTTGCGGCCGTAGTGCTTCGGGTCCTTGATGCCGCTGTGCAGCTTGCCGTCGGAGAAGGTGCCCGCGCCGCCCTCGCCGAACTGCACATTCGATTCGGGGTTCAGCTCGCGCCGGCGCCACAGGCCCCAGGTGTCCTTCGTCCGTTCGCGCACCACCTTGCCGCGCTCCAGGATGATCGGGCGGAAACCCATTTGCGCGAGAATCAGCGCGGCAAAGATACCGCAGGGACCGAAGCCGATCACGACCGGGCGCTTGCGCAGCGCGGCCGGTGCCCGCGCGACGAACTTGTAGCTCGTGTCCGGTGCGATGCCAACGCCCGGCACGCCGGCCAGACGCGCGAGCACGCCCTGCTCGTCCTCCACCTCGACATCCAGCGTGTAGACCAGCGTGATCGCGCTGCGCCTGCGCGCGTCGTAGCCGCGCCGGAACACGTTCACCTTCAGCAATTGCTCCGGGGCGATCTGCAGGCGTGCGAGTATCGCTGCCTGCAGATCGGCGGGGGGATGGTCGAGCGGGAGTTGTACGTTGGT
>DATLGF010000295.1:0-4958 GCA_035540575.1 Noviherbaspirillum sp. | reverse complement strand
ATGCGCCGATGCAGGGCACGGCGGCCGACCTGATCAAGCTGTCGATGATCGCTGTGCAGGATTGGCTGGAGGCGCAGAAGCTGGGTTCGAAGATGATCATGCAGGTGCATGACGAACTGGTGCTGGAGGTGCCGGAAGCGGAGTTGCCGGCAATCCGCGATAATCTTCCTGCCCTGATGCAGGGCGTCGCAGCGCTGAACGTGCCGCTGATCGCCGAGGTCGGCGTCGGCCGCAATTGGGAGGAAGCCCACTGACCTATACCGGAGGATCGCGATGCAGGACCTGAAGAACGATTTCGACAGCCTCAGCAAGACCACTCTTTCCGACGCCGTTGCGCGGCGTGATTTCCTCAAGGTGACCCTGGGTGCCGGCTTTGCCGCGGCCGTGATGCCGGTGGCCGCCCAGAGCGTCATCAAGACCGACACGGCCGGCCTTGCCGCGGGCACGGTAACGATCAACGTCAAGGGCCAGGATGTGCCGGTCTACCGCGCCCAACCGCAAGGCAAGACGAACCTGCCCGTCATTCTCGTGGTCCCCGAGATTTTCGGCGTGCACGAGCATATCGCCGACGTGGCACGCCGCTTCGCAAAGCTCGGCTATCTCGCGCTCGCGCCGGAGCTGTTCGTGCGCCAGGGCGATCCATCGAAGTACACCAGCATCCCGGAACTGCAGAAGGAGATCATCTCGAAGGTGCCGGATGCGCAGGTGATGGCCGATCTCGATGGCTGCGTCGACTGGGCTGCGCGCAACGGCGGCGACACCAGGCGCATGGGCATCACCGGTTTCTGCTGGGGCGGGCGCATCACCTGGCTGTATGCGGCGCACAACCCGATGGTGCGCGCCGGGGTGGCCTGGTACGGCCGCCTGGTCGGCCAGCAATCCGAACTGACGCCGCGCCATCCCGTGGACGTCGCCCCCAAGCTCACGGTGCCGGTGCTCGGCCTGTACGGCGGAAAGGACAGCGGCATTCCGCTCGATTCCGTGGAAAAGATGAAGGCGGCGCTGGCCGAGGGAAAGAGTGGATCCGACTTCGTGATCTACGACAACGCCGGCCACGCGTTCCATGCCGATTACCGCCCCAGCTACGTGGAGGCCGACGCGAAGGATGCGTGGCAGCGCTGCGTCGCCTGGTTCAAGCGTCACGGAGTTGCGTAAGCGGGGAAACCAGCGAAGAAACCGGCCGTTCTCAAGGCGGGCGCTTCCGGGCGCCCGCTCGCGTCATTGCTGAAATGACGCGCCTGTGCTTTAATTTGCAACTTTGTTGCATAAATTAGAGGCCGGAAATCGACCCCACGCTGCTCTACATCCTGCTCGCGACCACCCTCGCGGGCGTCCTCAGTATTTCCGCTGCCGCGCTGTTCTCCTTTTCCCTGCTCTCGCGCATGGTCGAGAACATGGTCAGCCTGTCCGTCGGCATCCTGCTCTCGGTCGCGCTGCTGCACGCGCTGCCCGAAGCCTTCATGTCGGAGGCCGACGCCCACGTGCTGTTCGCGGTTCTTCTCGGCGGCCTGCTGAGCTTTTTCCTGCTGGAGAAGTTCGCGATCCTGCGCCATTCGCACCACTACGAGGGCGACGGGCACGGGCACGAGCACGGCCACGATCGCCATGAGGCCGGCAAGGCCGGCTGGCTGATCCTGGTCGGGGACGGCCTGCACAACTTCACCGACGGCATCCTGATCGCCGCGGCCTTCCTGGTCGACCCCTGGCTCGGCCTGATCACGTCGATGGCGATCATCGCGCACGAGATTCCGCAGGAGATCGGGGACTTCATCGTGCTGCTCAATGCCGGCTTCAGCCGCACCCGCGCGTACGTCTACAACCTGCTGTCTAGCCTGATGGCGATCATCGGCGGCATCGTCGGTTTCCTGGCGCTGGACCGCGCGTCAGACTGGATTCCATATGTGCTGGTGTTCGCTTCCTCGGGCTTCATCTACATCGCCGTCAGCGACCTGATGCCGCAGATGCAGCGGCGGGCCACGCTCAGGGAGACGGTCCCGCAGATCGTCCTGGTCGCGCTCGGCATCGCGATCGTGCTGCTGCTGACCAGCCACGCACACAATCACTGATCGCCGCTGGCCACGGGGCGCGAGCGGTCGGCGCACCATTCGCTCCACGAACCCGGGTAGAGTGCCGCCCCGCCCATGCCGGCCACGCATAGCGCGAGCAGGTTATGACAGGCCGTCACACCGGAGCCGCATTGCATCACGGCCTGCTCCGGCTGCTTGACGAGATCGGCGAACTCGGCGGCGAGCCGGGCAGCCGGTTTGAAGCGGCCATCCGGCAGCAGGTTGTCCTTGAAGAAGCGGTTGCGCGCGCCCGGAATGTGGCCGCCGACCGGGTCGAGTGTTTCGTTCTCGCCGCGGAAGCGGTCCGGCGCGCGCGCGTCGATGACGGCCAGTTCCGGTTGGGCAAGATTGGCGACGAGCCGCGTTGCGTCGACGGTGCGCTCCAGCGGCGCGCGCAGCTCGAAATTGCCGGGCGAGGGCGCCGGCCGCTCCGTCGACAAGGGCTGGCCGATCGCAGTCCATGCGGCGATGCCGCCGTCGAGCACCGCCACTGCCTCATGCCCGGCCCAGCGCAGCATCCACCACAACCGCGCGGCGAACATGCCGCCATGCGCGTCGTAGGCCACGACCTGCGAGTCCTGATTGACGCCCCAGCCGCGCAGCGTCTCGGCGAAGGCCGCGCGCTCCGGCAGCGGATGACGGCCGCGGAAGCTGCCGTCGGGCGCCGGACGCTTGTCTGACAGATCCGTGTCCAGGTGGGCGAAGCGGGCGCTTGGAATATGGCCGGCTTCGTAGGCGCTGCGGCCGGCGTCGGGTTGGGCGAGGTCGTGCCTGCAGTCGATCACGACCCAGCGCGGGTCGTCGAGATGGTTCGCGAGTGCTGCCGCGCCGATGAGGGTTGTGTATTGCATGTGCGCTCCGACCGGGGCTGGTTCCTGGAGCGCAAAGCCTAGCCCTCTCCGGCCGGCTTTGCAACGCCATCGGCCGGTGCCTGCCGCGCGCGGCGGCGTGCCGCAACGAGGGCGCGGCGGGCTCCGAACCAGGTGGCGGCCATGCCGCTGCCCAGGATCACCACCATGCCGGCCCAGCTTTGCCAGGAGAGCACATCGCTCCAGATCAGCACACCCCACAGGCTGGAGAACAGGATGCCGCTGTACTGGAGATTCGCGGTCAGGAGCGGCTTGCCGAGGCGGTAAGCGCGCGTCATCGCGACCTGGGCGACCGTGGCGGTGATGCCGATGGCCAGCAGCAGCGCGAGCCCGCTGCCGGTATGGGCATGCCATCCCGAGGCGCCCGCCGGCATGCCAAAACCGGTCGTGGTGCCGACCAATCCGGCCAGAAAACCGGTCGCGGAAAAATAGAACACGACCCGGTACTCCGGCTCGCCGAGCAAGCCGAGCTTGCGCACCTGCAGATACGCGAGCGCGGACAGGATGCCGGACATCAGGCCGATCAGCGCGGCAAACCATTGATCGGCATGAAAGGCCGGCCGCAGCAACAGCGTCACGCCGACGAAGCTGACCAGGATGGTGGCCGCCAGCCCCCACTCGAATCCGGTCTCGCGCCGCAGCCAGCCGCCGGTGAAGAGAATGGCGGCGATCCAGATCGGCGCCATGTAATTGAGCGTCATGCCGGTTGCAATCGGCAACTCGCTGATCGAGTAGAACCACATCCACAGCGCGGTCACGCCGACCGCACCGCGCCACGCGTGATGCCACGGCAGCGCGGTGCGCAGCGTGCCGCCCTGCCAGCGGATCAGCGCATACATGAACACCACGCCGACCAGTCCGCGGTAGGTGATGATTTCTGCAATCGAATAGGTTTCGGAGGCAAGCTTGACGCACACGCCCATCACGGAAAACACGAAGCTTGCAAACAACATCCAGAGCGACTGCATGGGAAGGGGCGAAATGGCAGGGAGGGGAGATTTCTTGGGGGAAATCGAGGATCGGGATGATACGCCCGTTCGCCATGATCTGCAGAGCGAAAAAAAACGGGGCCGCTTGGCCCCGTTGGTCGGCTACGCTGCGCGTCTCGTCAGACCGCGATGTGCCCGCGATACCACTCGTGGAAGTGCTGCATCCCGTCTTCCATCGGCGACTGGTACGGCCCCATTTCGTTGACGCCGCGCGCCAGCAGGATGCGGCGCCCTGCGTCCATGCGTTCGGCGATCTCGTCGTCCTCGACCGCGGTCTCCATGTAGGCGGCGCGCTCGGCCTCGACGAACTCGCGCTCGAACAACACGATTTCCTCCGGGTAGTAGAACTCCACGGTATTGATCGTCTTCTCCGGTCCCTGCGGCCAGACGGTGGAGACCACCAGCACGTGCGGATACCACTCGACCATGATGTTCGGATAGATGGTGAGCCAGATCGCGCCGTACGGCGGGGGAACGCCGTCGCGGAACTTCATGACCTGTTCCTGCCACTTCCGGTATTTCGGCGAGCCTGACTTCGCCAGGCCGTGGTTCACGCCGACCGTCTGCACGCTGTAGTGTTCGCCGAACTCCCAGCGCAGATCCGAGCAGGTGACGAAATTGCCAAGGCCGGGGTGGAAGGGCTCGACGTGGTAGTCCTCCAGGTAGACCTCGATGAAGGTCTTCCAGTTGTAATTGCACTCATGGACTTCGACGTGGTCGAGCATGTAGCCGGAGAAATCCAGGTCTTTCGTCACCGACAGCTTGGACATCGCCTGCGCGACGTCGAATCCGTTCTGCTCGAACAGCAGGCCGTTCCAGCCCTGCAGCGGCGTGCGCGACAGGTTCATGCAGGGCGTGTCGTCGAAGTGCGGCGCGCCGATCAGTTCGCCCTTGAGGTCGTAGGTCCAGCGATGCAGCGGACAGACGATGGAGCGTGCATTGCCGCGGCCGTCGAACATCTTGGCCTGCCGATGGCGGCAGACGTTGGACAGCAGTTCGATGCCTTGCTGGTTGCGCACCAGCATGCGGCCCTC
>DATLGF010000294.1:0-4463 GCA_035540575.1 Noviherbaspirillum sp. | reverse complement strand
CGTTTCTTCACGACCGCGTTGAAGCACGAACTGCTGCTGCGTCCGATCGGCAACACCGTCTACCTGATGCCGCCCTACATCCTCTCCGACGGCGAGATCGAGCTGCTTGCGAGCCGCACCCGTGCCACGCTCGACGAAGTGCTGGGAGCCTGACGATGGAACTGCTTGCCCAGCTCGAACAGGACATCGCGGAACTCGACCGCCGCGCGCTGCGCCGCCGCCGCCGCATCGCCGAGACGCCGTGCGCGCCGCACGTGATGGTGGACGGCCGGCCGATGATTGCGTTCTGCAGCAACGACTACCTCGGCCTTGCCGCGCATCCGCGCGTGATCGAGGCGCTGCGCGAGGGTGCCAGCCGCTATGGCGCCGGCAGCGGCGCATCGCACCTGGTCAGCGGCCACATGCGTGCGCACGTGGTGCTGGAGGAGCGCCTCGCCGCCTTCGTCGCGCCGCACCTGGAGCGGCCGGCGGCGCTGACGTTCAGCACCGGCTACATGGCCAATCTCGCGATCGTCTCCGGCCTGGCCGGGCGCGACGCCGACGTGTTTTCCGAGGAACTGAACCACGCCTCGTTGATCGACGGCGCGCGACTGTCGCGCGCCAACGTGAAGGTCTACCCGCATCGCGACGTGGCCGCGCTGGAGCGCCTGCTCGCGGCCAGCACCGCGAAGACCAAGATGGTGGTCACCGACAGCGTGTTCAGCATGGACGGCGACATCGCGCCGCTGCCGCAAATGCTTGCGCTGTGCGAGCGTCACGGCGCCTGGCTGGTCGTCGATGACGCGCACGGTTTCGGCGTGCTCGGCGCGAACGGCCGCGGCGCGCTCGAGCATTTCGGGCTGCGCTCGCCCTACCTGGTCTACATGGGCACGCTCGGCAAGGCGGCCGGCGTCGGCGGTGCCTTCGTCGCCGCGCACGAGACCGTGATCGATTGGCTGGTGCAGCGCGCGCGTCCGTACATCTTCACCACCGCCGCGCCGCCGGCGCTCACGCATGCGCTGCTCGCCAGCCTCGACATCATCGAGGGCGAGGAGGGCCGCTCGCGCCGCGTGCATCTGTCCGCGCTGATCGCGCAGGTGAAGAGTTCGCTGCGCCTGTCGCGCTGGCATCTGCATCCGTCCGATACCGCGGTGCAGCCGGTCATCATCGGCGCGAACGACGAGGCGCTGCGTGCCGCCGCGGCGCTGCACGACGAGGGTTATTGGGTACCGGCGATCCGCCCGCCGACGGTGCCGGCCGGCACCGCCCGTCTGCGCATCACGCTTTCGGCCGCGCATACGCAGGAGGATGTGGCCGCGCTGGTGCGATCCGTCAACCGTCTTGAAGAAAGGGTGAGCGCATGAAACCCGCCTGGTTCGTCACCGGTACCGACACCGAAATCGGCAAGACCCTGACCACTTGCACGATGCTGCATGCGCTCGCGCAGCAGGGCCTGCGCGCGGCCGGGATGAAGCCGGTCGCCGCCGGCTGCGAGGAGCGCGACGGCGCCTGGCGCAACGAGGACGTGGACAGCATCATGGCCGCCTCCAGTGCCGGCCTGCCGCAGCAGCTGGTCTGCCCGTACCTGCTGCGCGAGCCCGCCGCGCCGCATATCGTCGCCGCGCTGGAAGGCGTCACCATCGATCCGGCGCGCATCCTGTCGAGCTTCGAGCAGGTGCGCGCGCAGTCCGACGCCGTGGTCGTGGAGGGCGTCGGCGGCTTCCGCGTGCCGCTGACGAACGGCTACGACACCGCCGACCTGGCCAGGGATCTGAAGCTGCCCGTGGTGCTGGTGGTCGGGCTGCGGCTGGGCTGCATCAACCATGCTCTGCTCACCGCGGAGGCGATCGCCGCGCGCGGATTGACGTTGGCCGGCTGGGTCGCGAACGTGGTGGACCTGGAGATGCGGCTCGGCATGGACAACATCGAGGCGCTGACCGCGCGCCTGCCTGCTCCATTACTGGGCTGCATTCCGCGCCTGCCCGCGGCCCTGCCGTCCGCGGCCGCCGCGCATCTCGATTTTTCGATTCTTCCGGGCTGGCCGCAGCCATCCCGTCCCGTCTCACTCTGATGTAAAGGAAGCGTTGATGTCTACGCAAACCGTCGTATTCCAGGAACTTGCCACCCCCGCCGCGCGCCGCGAAATCGAGGCGCAGCGCTGGCCGGTGGAGAAGGTCGTCGAACTGTTCGAGCTGCCGTTCAACGACCTGCTGTGGCGCGCGCAGCAGGTGCACCGTCAGCATTTCGATCCGCAGGACGTCGAGCTGGCTACGCTGTTGTCGATCAAGACCGGCGGCTGTCCGGAGGATTGCGGCTATTGCCCGCAGGCGGCGCGCTACGACACCGGCGTGAAGGCACAGAAGCTGCTGGAGCTGGAATCCGTGCTGGCGGCCGCGCAGGCGGCGAAGGATGCCGGCGCAACGCGCTTCTGCATGGGCGCCGCCTGGCGCGGGCCGAAGGACCGCGATCTCGATCATGTCGAAGCGATGGTGCGCGGCGTGAAGGAACTGGGACTCGAAGCCTGCGCGACGCTGGGCATGCTGGAAGACGGCCAGGCCGAGCGCCTCGCCGCAGCGGGCCTGGACTATTACAACCACAACCTCGACACCGCGCCCGAGTTCTACAACAACATCATCAGCACGCGCGACTACGACAACCGCCTCGATACGCTGGAGAAGGTGCGCAAGGCCGGCATCAAGGTCTGCTGCGGCGGCATCGTCGGCATGGGCGAATCGCGCCGGCAGCGCGCCGGCCTGATCGCGCAGGTGGCGAACATGGATCCGTATCCGGAGTCGGTGCCGATCAACAACCTGGTGCAGGTCGAAGGCACGCCGCTGTATGGCACCGAGAAGATTGACCCGCTGGAATTCGTGCGCACGATCGCGGTCGCCCGCATCACGATGCCGAAGGCGCGCGTGCGCCTGTCGGCGGGCCGCCGCGAGATGGGAGAGGCGGTGCAGGCGCTGTGCTTCATGGCGGGAGCGAACTCGATCTTCTACGGCGAGAAGCTGCTGACGACCGGCAACCCGGATGTGGACGCGGATCGCGAGCTGCTGAAGAAGCTGGGCATGAAGACGCGTGAGGTGACGGAAGAGGTGCATGCGTCGGAGTGACGGCGGGCTGTTCCCTTCCGCGACACACACGTCGCTTGAGTTTGGACGATTACTTTCTCATTGCACGGACTAGTCCCTCCCCCCTTGTAGGGGGAGGTTAGGAGGGGTAGAGACTTCGAGCTTGCACTATCGCGAGCTCGGGCTCACTACCTCCACCCTAACCCTCCCCCTGGAAGGGGGAGGGAACTTGACAGGACATAACAACCACATTCCCCGATAGAGACCATGTTCACCAAAATCCTGATCGCCAACCGCGGTGAAATCGCCTGCCGTGTTGCTGCCACAGCCCATCGCCTCGGTGTCAAGACGGTGGCCGTCTACTCCGAAGCCGATGCCAACGCCAAGCACGTCGCCGTCTGCGACGAGTCCGTCCTGATCGGCCCGGCACCGGCCAAGGAAAGCTATCTGCGCGCGGACAAGATCATCGAGGTCGCGCGCGCCACCGGCGCGCAGGCAATCCATCCGGGCTATGGCTTCCTGTCCGAGAACGAGGACTTCGCCGAAGCCTGCGCGAAGGCCGGGATCGCCTTTATCGGACCGCCGGCCTCGGCGATTCGCGCAATGGGCTCCAAGTCTGCCGCGAAGGCCCTGATGGAAAAGGCGAACGTGCCGCTGGTGCCGGGTTACCACGGCGATACCCAGGATGCGGACTTCCTGCAGGAGCAGGCCGACAAGATCGGCTATCCGGTGCTGCTGAAGGCGTCCGCCGGCGGCGGCGGCAAGGGCATGCGCATCGTCGAGAAGAGCGCGGATTTCAAGGCTGCACTGGAGTCCTGCAAGCGCGAGGCGATCAACAGCTTCGGCGACGACAAGGTGCTGGTCGAGAAGTACCTGACCCGTCCGCGTCATATCGAGATCCAGGTGTTTGCCGATACCCAGGGCAACTGCATCTACCTGTTCGAACGCGACTGCTCGGTGCAGCGCCGCCATCAGAAGGTGCTGGAAGAAGCGCCGGCGCCCGGCATGACCGAAGAGCGCCGCCGCGCGATGGGCGAGGCCGCGGTGGCCGCGGCCAAGGCGGTCGGCTATGTCGGCGCTGGCACCGTGGAGTTCATCGCCAACCAGGACGGCTCGTTCTACTTCATGGAAATGAACACCCGCCTGCAGGTCGAGCATCCGGTGACGGAAATGATCACCGGGCTGGATCTGGTCGAGTGGCAGCTGCGCGTGGCGGCCGGCGAGCCGCTGCCGCTGTCGCAGGAGCAGCTGCGCATCGACGGCCACGCCATCGAGGCCCGCATCTGCGCCGAGAACCCCGACAACAACTTCCTGCCCGCCACCGGCACGCTGAAGGTCTATCGCAAGCCGCCCTGCAGCGCCTTCGAGCCGGCGGTCGTGCGCGTGGACGACGGCGTGCGCGAGGGTGATGCC
>DATLGF010000293.1:0-2302 GCA_035540575.1 Noviherbaspirillum sp. | reverse complement strand
ACCCGGTAGCGGTGCATGCAGTCGGCCAGGATGTCCTTCACATGGCCGTCGTTGAACTGCAGCGCCGACACGTTGATCGACACCGGCACCACCGGCAGGCCCTCGGCCTTCCACTGCGCGATCTGGGCGCAGGCCTTCTCGATCACCATTCGGCCCAGGCGCAGGATCAGGCCGGTGTCCTCCGCGACCTGAATGAATTCCAGCGGCGGCACCATCCCGCGCTCGGGATGCAGCCAGCGCACCAGCGCCTCCACCGACAGCAGCCGGCCGGTGGCGGTGTCAACGCGCGGCTGGTAATGCAGCACGAATTCGTCCCGCTCGATCGCCTGGCGCAATGCCTGCTCGCGCTGGATGCGCAGCAACAGCGTGTCGGAAAGCTGCGCATGATAGAAGTGGTAGCGCCCCTTGCCGCCCGCCTTGGCCGCATACATCGCGATGTCCGCATGCTTGAGCAGGGTCTCGCCGTCCTCGCCATCGTCCGGATAGACCGAGATGCCGACCGAGGCCTGCACCGTGTGGCCGCTGGTGTCGCCGAGCGCAAAGGGCTCGGACAGCGCGGTGACGATCAGCCGCGCGACCCGCGCGACATCGTCCATCCGGTGCACCTGCTGCAGCACCAGCGTGAACTCGTCGCCGCCCAGGCGCACCACGTGGTCGCTCGCGCGCACCAGCGCTTTGAGCCGCAGCGCGGCCGCCTTGAGCAGCTCGTCGCCGGCGGCGTGTCCGAGCGTGTCGTTGATGTTCTTGAAGTCGTCCAGGTCGACGAACAGGATCGCCACACGGGTGTCGGTCGCCTTGGCCTGCTCGAGCGCGCGCGGCAGGAAATTGCCGAGCCAATGGCGGTTCGGCAGCCCGGTCACCGCATCGACGTTGGCCATTGCGGCCAGCGCCTCCTGCTGGGCCCGCGCCTCCGACACGTCGCGTATCGTCACCGCCAGCCCGGCGCCGGAGCGCACCAGGCGGCGGTGCACCCAGGCTGCCTGCAGGCGGCTCTCCGGCGGCACGCGGACTTCCTCTTCGAGGTAACCGCCCTCCATCGCACGCTGCATGCGCTCCAGCTCGGCGTCCCGATACGCGCCTTCATACAGCTCCGACAGGCGCGCGCCCAGCAGCGCATCGCGCGTGGTGCCGAGCATCGTGGCGGCACGCTCGTTGCAGTCCTGGATCTGGAAATCATGCAGTTTCCCGTTTGCATTCTTGAGCGCGCGAAACATGTAAAACCCCTCCCGTGCGGCGTCGACCGCCAGGCGGTAGGTCTGCTTGACCTCGTCGGCCTGCTGGCGCCGCCACGCCAGGCGTGCGGAAAAACCCATGCCCACCACGGTAAACAGGAACAGGAAAACGCTGCCTGCCGTCGCCACCGCCAGGGCGCGCCGTTCGCCAGCGCGATAGGCGGCGAATGCACTGGTCTCCGACAGGGCCGCCAGCGCGACCAGCGGATAGCCGTCGAGGCGGCGCCAGGCGACGATGCGCGGTTCATCGTCCCAGAAACGTTCGGCGCCTTCGCGCATCACGCCGCTGGGTCCCGGGAACTGCGGATCGCTGCGGTAGAAGATTTCCGCCGGACGGCTGCCGTGCCCGAGGCGAGTGGCCAGGACCGGCCCGTCCATGCGGCGCAGCGTGATGAAATCCTTGGCGCCGAGCATCGCTTCGTCATAGAACGAGACCAGGTGCTGCGGTTCCACCGAAACCAGGACCACACCCGCGAAGCCGCCGTCGGGACCGTTGATGCGGCGGGTGAAGCGGATTGCGTTATTGGCCACGCGGCGCCCGACATGGGCCTCGCTGATCAGCAGGTCGTCGCGCGCGTCCGTCATGTGATGCATGAAGAAGTCCGCCTCGACGCGCAGGTGTGACGGGTCGAGGCCGCTGGTGCTCACCACGCGCCCCTCGCGGTCGATGATGCTGGCCACCAGGCTGGAGTTATCCGGATAGAGGCCGCGCCCGCGCTGCTTCTCCAGATCGACCACCACATCCGGGTCTTCCCAGTCGTACTTCAGGCTCAGCGTGATCCGGTCGACCTGCTCGACGGCGCGGCGCAACTGCTCTGCATAGGCGCGCGAGATCGATTCGGCATGACGCACCATGCCTTCCTCGACCTGCTGGTGGTCGCGCTGAAGCTGCGACAGCGTGCCAATCCACAGGAGCACGGTCAGCAGCAGACCCAGCAAGGGCCAGACAAAAATGACGTGCCCGTGCCGGCGCAGGAAACTGCGCTCGGTGGACGCCGGCCCGGCCGAAATTGCCGGATTCAATTCTGATTCGCCCGCTTGGACTGCCATGCACTCGAATTGCACGCGGC
>DATLGF010000292.1:0-2195 GCA_035540575.1 Noviherbaspirillum sp. | reverse complement strand
GTGCTGTTCGCTTTGGCGCATGCGCTGGCCGAGGCATGGCCAGGCGATGTCGAGCGGGGAGCCTTGATCGCGAGCGCCTTCCGTACGCAACATGCGGACGAGACGATGCGTGCGCGCCTGCGGGTGGAGATCGGCCGCCTGCGTGCGCTGCTCGCGCCGCTGGCGGATATCGAGGCCACCGGGCGCGGGTTCGCGCTCAAGCCGCGCAATGGGCGCGCCGTCACGGTGCTGGCGCCGCCGATAGACGGCGATCAGGCCGCGCTGCTGGCGCTGCTTGCGGACGGCATGCCGTGGTCGACCTCGGGGCTGGCGCTGGCGCTGGGCGCGAGTCAGCGCACCGTGCAGCGCGCGCTGGTGGAACTGGAGGCGGCCAACCGGGTGCGCGCCATCGGCCGCGCACGGGCGCAGTGCTGGCTGTCGCCCCCGCTGACCGGATTCACGACGATCTTGTTACTCCCGGCTTCACTGCCGGTTGTTTAGAGTGGTCCTGCAGCGCCAGACCGGCGCTCTGCAACCGACAAGGAGAGCGTAATGAGCAGCAAGACCAGCAATGAAAGCGCCGTGGCAACGGCGGATGAAACGACACGCACGGCCGAGATCGTGCGCGAGTACGGCCCCTTCGCCGATGGCAATACCGTGAATGGCGTGAGCTACGACGGCAAGCGGGTTTGGGCGGCCCTCGGTGCGAAACTGGTGGCCTTCGATCCCGAGAGCGGCGAAACCACGCGCACGCTCGATCGCCCCGGTGACGCCGGCACCGCCTTCGACGGCAAATACCTCTACCAGATCGCCGAAGCCCGCATCGACAAGATCGACCCGGCCAGCGGCGTGGTCGTGGCATCGATCCCGGCCCCGGGTAACGGTAACGACTCCGGGCTCGCCTGGGCGGAGGGCAGTCTCTGGGTCGGCCAGTATCGTGATCGCAAGATCCATCAGATCGATCCGGCCACCGGCGCGATCCGGCGCACGATCGAATCCAACCGCTTCGTCACCGGCGTGACCTGGGTGGATGGCGAGTTGTGGCACGGCACCTGGGAAGGCGACGACAGCGATATCCGGCGCATCGATCCGCAAAGCGGCGCGGTGCTCGAACAGCTCAAGATGCCGCCGGGCACGGGCGTCAGTGGCCTGGAGGCGGACGGGGCAGGCCTGTTCTATGCAGGCGGCGGCGAGAGCGGGAAGGTGCGTGCCGTGCGTCGGCCGCGAAACGACTCGCGTTCATGAGGAATCGGCGGCGTCCTTCTGCCCCACTCTTCGGGCGTGATGACCGTCTTGGTTCGTCCTCGCATGGCTGAACCGGATTTTCCGGACAGGCAGACCAGCCAAAACCGGAGCGTCATACGCTCCCCACGCAAAAAAGAGAACTCGGCCCGATTTCTGTCGTCAGTCCTTGAGCATGTCGTCTCTTCAATATGCCGGACATTTTCTCAACCACAAAAGGTGAATCAATGGATAAGAATGACGTCATCTCGACCCTGAACGACCTGATCCAGACCTGCAAGGACGGCGTGGAAGGATTTCGTACCTGCGCCGAAGACATCAGCAATCCCGAACTGAAGTCCTACTTCAACGACCGCGCCGAGCGCTGCACCCGCGCAGCGGAAGAGCTGCAAGACCTGGTCGTCGCCTACGGCGGCGATCCCGCGACATCCTCGCACCTGAGTGGCACGCTGCATCGCCGCTGGGTGGACGTCCGTTCCGCCATCACCGGCAAAAGCGATCAGGATGTACTGGACGAATGCGAACGCGGCGAAGACGTCGCCAAGGAACACTATCGAGCCGCTCTGGAAAAGGAACTGCCGGAGGATGTCCGGCAGATCGTGGAAGACCAGTACCGCGGTGTCCAGATCAATCACGACCAGGTAAAGGGCATGCGCAACCAGGAACGCGCGCGGCCTTGATCTGAACCCGTTGGACGCGGGTATTCGTCTCGCATCACGCGTGCCGTTCAGTCAGGCGCTGAACGGCATTGTTACCTGGACGCCGTGAGCATTGCCGCAGGCGCGAGACCTGCGGCAGAAACACACACGCTTCCGGTCACTAGCCTTTGTCCTTGCCGCCAAACATGCCGCCGAGGCTGGATCCGACTCCGCCGATCTTGTCCGTCATTCCTGCGCCAGTGCCGCCGGCCACGCCGTCGAGCTGCGAGGCAACGGGACCGGGCAGCTTTTCTTTCAGGAAGCCGATGACCGTCT
>DATLGF010000291.1:0-11541 GCA_035540575.1 Noviherbaspirillum sp. | reverse complement strand
TCTTGTTGTTGGGTGTTCGGCACACCTGCCTCATTCCAGACTCTTCGGCACAACCCGGGTTCACTCCTGCATGCTGACGAAACGTATCGCTTTGTAGATTCAGCCGCGATCGGGGATCGCGCGCGTCCACAGCTTCGCTTCCTCCTGCGTCATGTTGCCGTGGGGCAGGATGCGTCCGTCGCGCAGCCCCTGTTCCTGGATATCCGGCAGGTACTGTTCGCGCGACAGCAGGGTTCCCTGGCACAGCGTGCCGACCGGCGCCGGTTGCTTGAGCTCGGAGCGAAGCCGACGCAACAGTTCGTCCATCACCCAGACCGGAACCCAATGGCGCTCGGCCGGGTACACGAAGCCGAAGAGCACCAGGTGGGCGAGCAGCACGCGCCAGTGCCCGTCGAAGCGCTGCATCAGCCGTGTCCAGTCCACCTCTTCGGCGCGCGTCAGCAGCAGGTGCACGATGTCGGCGCCGTCATAGCGTTCGCGTTCCATGATGAAAGCTTTCGACCAGATCATTTCCTCGATCGGCGACAGCTTCACCTCGAAGCCGAGCAGTTCAGTGGTGCGCGCGTGGTCGAACCACGCGTCGTCGACCACCGCGACGCCGTTGCCGGAACTGAAGATCAGGTCGATGTACACGCCATGCGCGTGGATCTTGCCGAGCCAGTGCGGGAAAGTGAGCTCCGCTTCGAAGCCGGCTCTGAGCAGGGCGGCCGAAACCGCGTCGAAATCCTCGCGCTTGATGAAGATGTCGAGATCCCTCGTGTTGCGCTTGATGCTTGCGTAGTGGTTCAGCGCATACGCGCCGCCGATCAGGTAGGGCCTGCCCGAATCCTCGAGCGCGGCGAGCACCCCGCGATAGAAGCCGGCGATGACCGGATCGAGCCCCTCGCCGTTTGACAGGGCCGAATGGACTGCACTCATGATGTTCCTCGCGTGGGTGATGATGACGCGAATCAGCAAAACTTATGCCACGCGATGACAGTCAACAATGGCACAGGCATCATCATTCAAACGAACAAGGAACGGGAGTCAGCGTGGAGCCAGGAAAAACCATACGATTTGCCGCCGTCGGCGACATTCATTGCACCGAGCGCTCGTCGGGAGATCTGCGCGCATTTTTTGCACAGGCCGCAGACGCGTCCGACGCACTGCTGCTGTGCGGCGACCTGACCGACTACGGCACGCCCGAGGAAGCGCACGTGCTGGCGGAGGCGTTGGCGGCGGCGCGCGTGCCGGTGGTGGCGGTTCTGGGCAATCACGACTACGAATCCGGCATGCAGGACGAGGTGCGCAAGATTCTCTGCGATTCCGGCGTACGCGTGCTCGACGGCGAGGCGGTCGAAGTGCATGGCGTCGGCATTGCCGGGGCAAAAGGATTTGCTGGCGGATACGGGCGGCGCGCGCTCGGGCCGTGGGGGGAATCCATCATCAAGGAATTTGTGCAGGAGGCGATCCGCGAAGCGCTGAAGCTCGAGACCGCATTGGCGAAGTTGCGCACCGACCAGCGCATCGCGATGCTGCACTACTCGCCGATCGAAGCGACGGTGCAGGGCGAGCCGGTCGAGATCTACTGTTTCCTCGGCACCAGCCGGCTCGAAGACCCGCTGCTGCGCTATCCGGTCGATGCGGTCGTCCATGGCCATGCGCACCGCGGCACGCCCGAGGGAAGAACGGTGAACAATATTCCGGTGTACAACGTCGCCAAGCCCTTGCTGCAGCGAAGCTTTCCCGACCGCCCCGCGTTCCGGATCATCGAGGTGCCCGGAAAGGGCGCAGAGACCTGAGCTTCGCGGGTCGAAGCCATTCGTTCTGACCATGGACCGCCGCAACTTTCTCCAGTCCTCGCTCGCGCTGGCAGGCGCGGCCGCCTTTCCCGCCGCGCGGGCGGCCGAACCGGCCCCGCTCGTGCGGCCGATTCCGGCCAGCGGTGAAGCGATGCCGGTCGTCGGCCTCGGCACCTGGATCACCTTCAATGTCGGACGCGATCGCGCACTGCGCGCATCCTCTACCGAGGTGGTGCGCCATTTCTTCGCGCAGGGCGGACGGATGATCGATTCGTCGCCGATGTACGGTTCGGCGCAGGAAGTGGTCGGCGAAGCGCTGCAGGTGCTCGGTCATCCGCGCCAGTTGTTTTCCGCCGACAAGGTCTGGGTCGCGCCCGGTTCCCGCGGTCCGGCGCAGATCGAAACCTCGCGCCGCAACTGGGGCATCGCCCGCTTCGACCTGCTGCAGGTTCACAACCTGCTCGCCTGGGAGGCGCACCTGGACACGCTGTTTGCGATGAAGGAGGCGGGTCAGCTGCGCTATGTCGGCATCACGACTTCCGAAGGACGCCGGCATGACGACATCGAACGCATCATGCGCGCGCATCCGATCGATTTCGTACAGCTCACCTACAACGTGCTCGACCGCGAGGCCGAGGCGCGGCTGTTGCCGCTGGCGCAGGAACGCGGGATTGCGGTGATCGCGAACCGGCCGTTTCGCCAGGGGGCATTGATCCGTGCAGTGCAGCGGCATCGCCTTCCGGCATTCGCCGCCGACATCGATTGCGCGAACTGGGCGCAGTTCCTGCTGAAATTCATCGTCTCGCATCCGGCGATCACCTGCGTGATACCCGCGACCACGCGGGTTGATCACCTGCTGCAGAACATGGGCGCGGCGCGCGGGCGCCAGCCGGACGCGCAGATGCGCCGGCGCATGATTGCGGCGGTGGAGGCGTTGTGAACGGCGTGTGCGCATGCAAGGGCATTGTCAGGAGCGGACGACAACGCCGCTCGGCCCCGGCGTTGGCCAGGGCGATGGCGCTTGAAGGGTCACTGTCGCCCCGGCGCAAGCCGGGGCCCAGCGGCGTTCATCACAACGCGCGCAGCAACGCCGGCCCTTCGCACCCCCCTTTGCACCCCACTTCGCACCCCCAATCGCCGGGAGCCCGGCCATGAGCGAATGGTGGTCCTACCGCCTGTCGAACTTCCTGATGTTCTCGCCGCAGGTCTACCACCGGCTGTTCGAGACGCACAACCGCAGCTGGTGGCCGCTGCAATTGCTGGCGCTGGCTTTCGGCGCGGCGGTCCTGCTCACGATGCTGCGCGGCGGCGCGATTGCCGCGCGCGTCGCCACGGCAGCGATGGGGGCGGCATGGATCTTCATCGGCTGGGCTTTCTTCATGCAACGCTTCGCCGATATTCACATCGGCGGTACCTGGATGGCAGCAGCGTTCGCGTTGCAGGGCTTGCTGCTGCTCGGCACGGCCGCGCTCTCGCCGTGGCGCTTCGCACGCGACGCGGTGGCGCGCAGCGGCGTGGTGATGTTCGCGTTCGCGCTGCTGTTCTGGCCGCTGCTGGCGTTCATCGAGGAGCGCCCGTGGCAACAGGCTGAAGTATTCGGCCTCGTGCCCGACCCGACCGCCATTGCGACCTTAGGCCTCGTGCTCGCCGGGCAACGCATTGCCTGGTGGCTGGTGCCGATTCCGCTGCTCTGGTGTGTCTTCAGTGGCGCAACGCTGTGGAGCCTGGGGGAAATGCATGCGTTTCTCGCGCCGGCCCTGGCCCTGGCCGCGCTGGCGCTGATGTTGATCTCGCTCCAATACCGGAACCGGAAGTCGTAGCGCGGCGTCGCTAGTCGTCCAGAGTGCGGAAGGCGGCGCCGTGTTGCGCGGCTTGCGCGTTGCGTGGCGTGCAGCCGGCGTGGCTGCCAAGTACCGGAGCCCGGCATGCCTACAGCCCCCAGGACAGCCGTTGCGGTCGCGAGTGTTGCGCTGTTGTCGGTCGGATTCGCACCTGCCGCTGCGAGCGGCCTTCACGAACGGCTTGAACAGTGCGCGACGATTGCAACCGATGCCGCGCGCCTGCAGTGTTACGACGGTATCGTCGGCGCGCATCCGGGACCGGTACCTCCATCCGGAGCCGGTCCCCCGGTGCCGCCGCCGGAGCCGCCGCTTTCGCACGGCCTTGGCGCCCCTTCGCGGCTGGCCGAGCATTGGGAGCTCGAACCGGCAACCCGGCAGGGACTGTTCTCGATACGCTTGCATCGCGAGAACTACGTGCTGCTCACCTACAGCAGCAACCCGAACGAGGCGCCGTATCGCCCGTTTGCGTCGCTCGTCCCCGGCGCCGGCGTGGTGGAGCCGGTGGAGCTCGCGTTCCAGCTCGGCTTCAAGCTCAAGCTGGCCGAGGCGCCGCTGGGCGCGCCGATGGATCTGTGGTTTGGCTACACGCAGCGCAGCCACTGGCAGATTGCGAATCCGGAAGCGTCGAATCCGTTCCGCGCCACCGACTACCAGCCGGAACTGATGGCGGTCTTTCCCGTCGATGCCAACGTGCTCGGCCTGCGCATGCGCTTCCTCAACCTCGGCATCGTGCATGAATCGAACGGCCAGACCGCGACGCTGTCACGCAGCTGGAACCGCGTCTACGTGCAGGCCGGCTTCGAGCGCGGGAATGTCAGCGTGCTGGCGCGCGCCTGGCAGCGCTTCCGCGTATGGGAAGTGGACGAGAATCCCGACATCGTCGATTACATGGGCTATGGCGACGTCGAGGTGACCTTGCGTCGCGGCCAGCATGATTTTTCCGCGCTGGCGCGCTACAACTTGCGCACCTCGCGCGGAGCGCTGCAGCTGGGCTGGGCCTTTCCGCTCACGCAGAAGGCGCCTAACCTGAAAGGCTATCTGCAGTTCTTTTCAGGCTATGGCTACAGCCTGATCGACTACAACCACAGGCAGAACGTGCTTGGAATCGGACTGATGATCGCGCAATAGCAGGGCCGTCCGGAAGACGGCGCGCGACGTCGGTTTCAGCCTTGCACGCCGGCGCAGCTGCGGCAGGCGTCGTCGGCACTGCCGCCGGCTGTGGCCATGCGCAGCGCCGGCGCGTAGCGCAGCATGCCGATGGCCGAATCGATCAGCCGCTCCGCCTCTCCGGCGAGATCGAAACTCTGGGGCACGAACAGCCAGACGTTCATCAGTCCCGAGACATGGGACTGGAATGCGGCGGCCGCGAGCGGGATGTCGAGATCGGCCGGCAGCTGGTTGCGGCGCACCGCATGTTCGATCAGCGTGGCGAGCTGGGCGCGGCCGTGCAGCATCGCGTCGCGCTGGCGCGCATGCACCGGGTCGAGTTCGTCGACGAATTCGCAGCGGTGGAACACGATGTCGAACACCTTGTGCGAGTGCGGGTTCGTGGTGGCCTGGCGCAGGCAGAACAGGGCGCTCTCGCGCAGCGCGGCCAGCGGATCGGCGGTGTCTTCGCTGGCGGCGGCCGAGATCATTTCCTCCATCGGCAGGCGCACGCGCTCGCACATCGCATTGAACAGATCGGCCTTGTTCTTGAAATGCCAATACACGGCGCCGCGCGTCACACCGGCCGCGGCGGCCACATCGGCCAGCGAGGTATGGGCGACACCATTGCGGTGGAAAACGTCTTCCGCAGCGTCGAGAATGCGGCTGCGGGTTTCCAGCGCCTCTTCCTTGGTTGCTCGTGGCATTTTGATCTCTGCTATACATACATTCGAGAATGTATGTAGAATACCCGACTTTCCGGCCGACGACACGATTGTTTTGGCCTTTCGTTTTCCTGAACGCTGCGGTACCGCCGCCGCCCCAGCCCTGGATATCTCCGATGAGAACCATTCCCGCACTTCGCCGATTCTCCGTTGCCTTTCTGGCAGTGTTCGCACTCGCTCAACTGAGCGCTTGCGGCGAACGCAGCGCGCATGCGCAGGCGCAGGCGCCCGGCGGCGCGCCGCCGCCGATGGAAGTGCCGGTGGTGACCGTCGCGCCCGAGCGGATCTCCGTGACCGATGAACTGCCCGGCCGGCTGGAGGCGACGCGCGTCGCCCAGGTTCGTGCGCGCGTGCCCGGCATCGTGCAGAAGCGCGTGTTCCGCGAAGGCAGCGAGGTGAAGGCCGGCGAGGTGCTGTTCAGGGTCGACGCCGGTCCGTACCAGGCCAGCCTCAACAGCGCGGAGGCCGCGCTGGCCAAGGCCGAGGCGAATCTGGCACAGGCCAATCTGAAGGTGCAGCGCTTCAAGCCGCTGGTCGAGACCAATGCGATCAGCAAGCAGGAATTCGACGATGCGCAGACCGCCCAGAAGCAGGCGGCCGCCGACGTGGCCGCGGCGAAGGCCGCACGCGAAAGCGCGCGCCTGAACCTTGGATATGCGACCGTCACCGCGCCCATCGCCGGCCGCATCGGCCGCGCGCTGGTCACCGAAGGCGCGCTGGTCGGGCAGGGCGAGGCGACGCCGCTGGCCGTGATCCAGCAACTGGATCCGATCTACGTGAACATCACCCAGTCCGCCGCCGAAGCGCTGCAATTGCGCCGCGCGATGGCCAACGGCCAGCTGCAGGCGATGGGCAAGGGCGGCGCGAAGGTCACGATCGTCACCGAAGACGGCCAGGAATACCCGCATGCCGGCAAGCTGCTGTTCTCGGACCTCACGGTGGACCAGAGCTCGGGCGCGATCACGCTGCGCGCGGAAGTGCCGAACCCGGATCATTTCCTGCTGCCGGGCATGTATGTGCGCGCCCGCGTCGAGCAGGCGGTCAATGAAAAGGCGATCGCGGTGCCGCAGCAGGCGGTGCAGCGCGACGTCAACGGCGCCGCGGTATTCGTGGTCGGCGCCGGCGACAAGGTCGAGCTGCGTCCGGTCAAGACCGATGCCGCGCGCAACAACATGTGGATCATCAGCGAAGGACTGCAGCCGGGCGACCGCGTGATCGTCGAGGGCTTCCAGAAGCTCGGTCCCGGCGCGCCGGTGAAGCCGGTGCCGTGGAAGGGCGCCCAGCCCGCCACCGCCGCCGCGCAACAGTAAAGAGAGTCATCCATGGGTACCTTCTTCATTGACCGCCCGGTCTTTGCCTGGGTGATCGCGATCTTCATCCTGATCGCCGGGGCGCTGTCGATCACCGCATTGCCGGTGGCGCAATATCCGAGCGTGGCCCCGCCCGCAGTCAACGTCACCGCCATCTATCCGGGCGCAACGGCCGAGACCCTCGACAGCAGCATCACCAGCGTAATCGAGCAGGAGCTCAACGGCGCGCCGGGCCTGATGTACATCGAGTCGCAGAGCCAGGCCAACGGCCAGGCCCAGATCACCGCGACGTTCGCGCCGGGCACCGACATCGACATGGCCGCCGTCGAAGTGCAGAACCGCTTGAAGCGCGTCGAGTCGCGCCTGCCGCAGGCCGTGACCCAGCAGGGCGTGCAGGTCACGAAGGCGCGTTCCAATTTCCTGATGGTGGTGTCGCTGTCGTCCTCCGACGGCAGCATGGATCCGGTCGCGCTCGGCGACTATCTGTCGCGCAACGTGCTCAACGAGATCAAGCGGGTCCCGGGCGTTGGCGAAGCGATGCTGTTCGGTACCGAGCGCGCGATGCGCATCTGGATCGATCCGCAGCGCCTGGTGGGGCTCAACCTGACGCCCACCGACGTGGCCAACGCGATCCGCACGCAGAACGCCCAGGTCGCTTCGGGCACGCTCGGCGAACTGCCCGCGCCGGGCGACATGCAGGTTACCGCGCCGATCGTCGTCACCGGCCAGCTCTCCACCATCGAGCAGTTCGGCAACATCATCCTGCGCGCCAATCCGGACGGCTCGCTGGTGCGCCTGCGCGATGTCGCGCGCATCGAGCTGGGCGGGCAGGCCTATGCGACCGCCGCGCGCATCGACGGCCAGCCGACCTCGGCGATCGGCATCCAGCTCTCGCCGACGGCCAACGCCCTGGAGACCGCGACTGCGGTGCGCGCACGCATGGACGAGCTGTCGCGCTACTTCCCGCAAGGCGTCAAGTACGAGATCCCGTACGACACCTCGAAGTTCGTGCGCATCTCGATCAAGAACGTCGTGATGACGCTGCTCGAAGCCGTGGTGCTGGTGTTCCTGGTGATGTTCCTGTTCCTGCAGAACATCCGCTACACCATCATCCCGACCATCGTTGTGCCGGTCGCGCTGATGGGCACCTTTGCCGTCATGCTCATGTTCGGCTTCTCGATCAACGTGCTGACCTTGTTCGGCATGGTGCTGGCGATCGGCATCCTGGTCGACGACGCGATTGTCGTGGTGGAGAACGTCGAGCGCATCATGAGCGAGGAGGGACTGCCGCCGCGCGAAGCGACCCGCAAGGCGATGAAGCAGATCACCGGCGCGATCATCGGCATCACGCTGGTGCTGACCGTGGTGTTCATCCCGATGGCCTTCTTCTCCGGCGCGGTTGGCGCGATCTATCGCCAGTTCTCGCTGTCGATGGCGGCCTCCATTGCGTTCTCGGCGCTGATGGCGCTCTCGCTGACCCCGGCGCTGTGCGCGACCATCCTCAAGCCGGTGCAAAAAGGCCATCACCTGGAGAAGCGCGGCTTCTTCGGCTGGTTCAACCGCGGCTTCGGGCGCGTGACCGACACCTACCAGGGCCTGGTGGGGCGCATGGTTCTGCGTACCGGCCGCCTGATGCTGCTGTACCTGGCAATCGTCGGCATCGTGGTCTACATGTTCATGCGCCTGCCCGGTTCCTTCCTGCCGAATGAAGACCAGGGTTACATCCTCACCAACATCCAGTTGCCGGCCGGCGCATCGGCCGCGCGTACCGAAGAGGTGATCAAGCAGGTCGAGGGCTACCTGATGCAGCAGGAGGGCGTGCAGCACGTGATCGCGGTGCGCGGCTTCTCGTTCGCCGGCAGCGGCCAGAACGTGGCGCTCACCTTCGTGCCGCTGAAGGACTGGAGCGAGCGCGACGCCGCCACCAGCGCCGATGCGATCGCGGGGCGCGCGTTTGGCGCGCTGATGCAGATCCGCGACGCGATCGTGTTCGCGCTCAATCCGCCGCCGATCCCGGAACTGGGCACCGCCACCGGCTTCAACTTCCGTTTGCAGGACCGCAGCGGGCAGGGCCACGCGGCGCTGCTGGCCGCACGCAACCAGTTGCTCGGCATGGCGGGCCAAAGCCCGCTCCTGGCAGGCGTGCGCCCCGACGGGATGGAAGATGCGCCGCAGCTGCAGCTCGACATCGATCGCGACCGCGCCAGCACGCTCGGCGTGTCGTTCGCCGACATCAACAGCACGTTGTCGGCCGCGCTCGGGTCCAGCTATCTGAACGACTTCCCGAACCAGGGACGCCAGCAGCGCGTGATCATGCAGGCCGAGGCCACGCAGCGCCTGCAGCCCGAGGACCTGCAGCGCCTGCACGTGCGCAACGCACGCGGCGACATGGTGCCGCTCTCGTCCTTCACGTCCGCACGCTGGACCAAGGGACCGGTGCAGCTGATCCGCTACAACGGTTATCCGGCAATGAAGATCGCAGGACAGGCGGCGCCCGGCTACAGCAGCGGCGACGCGATGGCGGAGATGGAGCGCCTGGCCGGCCAGTTGCCGCCCGGCTTCGGTTTCGAGTGGACCGGGCAGTCGCGCGAGGAGCAGCTGTCCGGCGCGCAGATGCCGATGCTGATGGCGCTGTCCCTGCTGGCTGTGTTCCTGGTGCTGGCCGCGCTGTACGAAAGCACATCGATCCCGTTCTCGGTGATGCTGGTGGTCCCGCTGGGCGTGCTCGGTGCGCTGATCGGCGTGACCCTGCGCGGCATGCCGAACGACGTGTACTTCAAGGTGGGGTTGATTACCATCATCGGCCTGTCGGCGAAGAACGCGATCCTGATCGTCGAGTTCGCGAAGGACCTGCAGGCGCAGGGCAAGGACTTGCTGGAGTCAACCATCGAGGCGGCGCGCCTGCGCTTCCGTCCGATCATCATGACCTCGTTCGCGTTCATCCTCGGCGTGGTGCCGCTGGCCTTCTCCAGCGGCGCCGGCTCGGCGAGCCAGCGCGCGATCGGCACCGGCGTGATGAGCGGCATGCTGGTCGGTACCTTCCTCGGCGTGCTGTTCGTGCCGGTGTTCTTCGTCGCGGTGCGCAAGATCTTCAAGGGCAGCGAACGCCAGCGCAAGATGTATGCAGCCAAGATGCACGGTGATCCCGCGGAGGAAAACGTATGATGAATCACGCTATCGCAACCCTGGCGCAGCCGGCCATGCGCGGCCCGATGCGCGCGGCGCTGACGCTCTTGGCCGCCGCGGTCCTGTCCGCCTGTTCGCTGGCGCCGAAGCACGAGCTGCCGCCGTCGCCTGTGGCCACCGCCTATCCAGTGCAGACTGCAGCGGCGCAGGCGCCGGCCGGCTGGCGCGATTTCTTCGCCGAGCCGCGGCTGCAGGCGCTGATCGGCTCCGCGCTCGAACACAACCGCGACCTGCGCATCGCCGCGCTGCGCATCGAGGAGGCGCGCGCGCTGTACCGGGTGCAGTCGGCCGACCTGCTGCCGAGCGTGGGCGTGGCCGCCTCGGCAGGGCGAGGACGCACCTCGGCCGATCTGTCGCCGACCGGCAGCGCGCGCACCGCCGGCAACTACCAGGTTGGCCTGTCGCTGACCGCGTTCGAGCTGGACTTCTTCGGCCGCGTGCGCAATCTCAACCAGGCGGCACTGGCCCAATATCTCGCTACCGAGGAGGCGCGCAACGCCGCCCAGATCGCATTGGTTGCCGAAGTGGCGCGCGCCTATCTGTCCGAGCGCGCGTTCGCCGAACAGCAGGCATTGGCGCAACGCACGCTGCAGTCGCGCGCGGAAGGACTGGATCTGGCACGGCAGCGCTTCGAAGCCGGCGCCACCTCGGCGCTCGACCTGCGCCAGAACGAAACGCTGTATCACTCGGCCCGGGTGGCGGTGGCGACGCTCGCGCGCCAGCGCGCGCAGGCCGAGAACGCGCTGACGCTCCTGGTCGGTCAGCCGCTGGCCGGCTTGCCGGCGCCGCAGTCGCTCGCCGCATTCGACATCGCAACCGGCATTCCCGCCGGCCTGCCGTCGGATTTGCTGACGCTGCGTCCGGACATCCGCTCCGCCGAGCAGCGCCTGGTCGCCGCCAATGCCAACATCGGCGCCGCCCGCGCGGCCTTCTTCCCGCGCATTTCGCTCACTGCCGGGATCGGCACCGCCAGCACCGCGCTGTCGGGCCTGTTCGAAGCGGGCACGGGCACCTGGTCCTTCGTGCCGCAGCTGCTGATGCCGATCTTCGACGCCGGCCGCAACACCGCCAACCTCGATCTGGCCGGCACGCGCAAGCATGTGGCCGTGGCCGAGTACGAACGCTCGATCCAGGCCGCCTTCCGCGAGGTTGCCGATGCGCTGGTCGCGCGCGAGACGCTGGAAGAGCAGGTGGCCGCGCAGCAGGCGGTGCTGGAATCGCAGAGCGTGCGGCTGCGGCTGGCCGACGAGCGCTATCGCGCCGGCGTCGCCAGCTCTCTCGATCTGCTCGATGCGCAGCGCGAGGTGTTCCAGGCCGAGCAGGCGCTGGTGCAGGCGCGGCTGGCGCGGCTGACGAATGCGGTGGATCTGTACCGGGCACTGGGCGGCGGGTTGAAGGAAAGCGGAGGATAGGCGCGCGGACTAGAATTGCCGAAAGTCCGCACACTCCCCGTCAGATTCCCTCCCCCTGAAGGGGGAGGGAACCACTTCGGAGCAAGTCGAACGGCCTCGACAAGAGCCGAACCCCTCAGCTGAACCAGACCCTTGAACCC
>DATLGF010000290.1:0-6104 GCA_035540575.1 Noviherbaspirillum sp. | reverse complement strand
TCAACAGGATGCTCGGCGCGGCGAGTTCGATCAGCTTGCGTAGATGGATGTCGGCATAGGAGGAAGGGCGTCTGCTGCGTGCGGAAAAATCCTGGTGCTGGCTCCCGTCCGGCGCCAGGGGCTTTGGAGCAACCGTCGGCGGTAACGGAACCCTGAACTCGGCGCGCGGGAGCGCCTTGGCCCGGTAGATCCGGTGCCGAAGGTCGACCGGCGCAAAGCAGTGCGAGGCCGCGTCGGCCGATTCGGCGCTGCCGAGGAACAGGAATCCGCCCGGATTGAGTGCGAAGTGAAACGTCTCCAGCACGTACTGATGCATTTCCCGGTTCAGGTAGATCAGGAAGTTGCGGCAGGTGATCAGGTCAAGGCGGGAGAAGCCCGGGTCGCGCAGCAGGTTGTGGGTGGCGAACAAGACCTGATCACGCAGGGTCTTGCGCACCCGGTAGCGTTCGCCTTCCATCGTGAAATAGCGGCGCAGCCGGTCGGGCGAGACGTCGTCGGCGATGCCGGGCGGGTAGAGGCCGGCACGCGCGGTGTGGATCGCCTGCTCGTCGATGTCCGAGGCGAAGACCTGTATCTTGCGCTGCAGCCCCATCGTCTGCGCCTTGTCGTTCAGCAGCATGGCCACCGAATAGGCTTCTTCGCCGGTCGAGCACGCCGCGACCCAGGCGCGCACCTCGGCACCGTCCGGACTTGCGCGCAGGATCTGCGCAACCGCCTGCTGCTCCAGTGCATCGAAGGCTTTGCGGTCGCGGAAGAAACTGGTCACGCCGATCAGCAGGTCCTTCAGCAGCGCGTGCGCTTCGCTGGAGTCTTTTTTCAGCAGCTGGTAGTAGCTGTCGAGATCGGTCAACCCGCGTACTTGCAGGCGCCGTTCCAGCCGGCGCATCAGCGTGGGCCGCTTGTACTTGTGGAAGTCGTGGCCGGTGCGCGCGTGCAGGACGGTGAAAATGCCGTCCAGCACCTCGGCCTCGCGACCGGCTTGCGGCGCCTCCGGAGCGAGCGGGCCGGGCGAGCGGCCAATCTGGTGAAGCGCCTGGGTGATGTCGCGCAGCTCCACCAGCTTCTGCGGAATCTGCGCGGCGCTCATCACGAAATCCGCCATGCCGGCCGTGATCACCGCCTGCGGCATGCTGCTTTCCTCGGCATCGGACGGCAGTTGCACGATGGTGACGCCGCCCTGCTCCTTGATGCGCGCAAGGCCCGCCGTGCCATCGGTTCCCATGCCCGACAGCACGATGCCGATCGCACGTTCCTTCTGGGCCTCGGCGAGCGTGCGGAAGAACCGGTCGATGGTGACCAGACGCCCGTGCGCCGGATGGTCCAGCGGTTCCACGTAGAGGTAGCCATCCTCCATCCTCAGGCTGCGGTCGGGCGGAATCACGTAGACATGGTCCGGCATGATGAACTCGCGCTGGCCGGCCTGGGCAACCGCCATGTCGGTTGCCCGCTGCAGCACGCGGTCCACTGCGCTGGGCTGATCGGGCGCCAGGTGCAGGATGACCACCAGCGCCATGCCCGGCGAAGACGGCATGTTCTCCAGAAGCGTGACCAGGGCGGGCAGGCCCCCGGCAGAAGCGCCGATGCCCACCACAGGAAATGCGACGCGCCCGGGCACGGCGCCGGTATGGGCTGTCTCCGTGAGCATTGGGAAGCAGGCGGTACCGGTTGAGGCAGGCTGAAAGTGTAGACCACCGGCCCGGAAGCAGAAGTTCGCAACGTGTGCGCACTGATGAGCTGCGTCACACTCCTTGCGTGCTTCGCGGATTCAAGCCAGCGGGTCGCCCTGCCAGGGCTCCAGGCCTGCCGCTTGCGGTGCATTGCCGGCAACGAAAAAACTGTCTTCGTTTGCCGTTTCCGTCCTGTACAGAACGTCCAGCACGACCGGGTCGTTCTGCCAGCAGGCGACGTCGAACGGCGTTTCCGCCGCGGCACTTGCTTCATGCATGTTTGCCCCGGCAGACAGCAGCAGCGCCGCCAGCTCGGCGTCGCAACGCCGCACCGCGAAATGCAGCGCGGTCTGCCCGGCCGCGTCCTGCTGGTCGACAATGCTGCCCTGCTGAATCAGGAAGCGTGCGGTATGCAGGTGACCGCCCAGCACCGCGATGTGCAGGGGTGTCATGCCTTCGTTTTCCACCGCGTGCAGCGGCGCGCCCGCGCGCAGCAGCAGGCGCGCTGTGCGCGGATTGCGGTTGGAAGCCGCCCAGTGCAGCGCGTTGTAGCCGAGCCCGTCGCTGCGGTCCACGCGTGCGCCGGCGCGCAGCAGCGCGGTCACCGCGCTGATGTTGCCCCGGCCTGCAGCCAGAAACAGCGGTGTGGCGCCATAGCGGTCCCGGGCGTCCGGGAATGCGCCGGCGTCGAGCAGCAGCCGCACCAGCGATGCGTCACGACGCATCGCCGCCAGATGCAGCGGGCCCACGCCGCCCTTGTCGTTAACCTGCACGTCGGCGCCGTGCGCAAGCAGCTTCAGGGCAATGCGGGCGTCCGCACAACTGCATGCGAAGTGCATGGCGGTCCACCCGTTGGCGTCGCGCGCATTGACCTCTGCGCCGCGCCACAGGCATTCACTGAGCGCGGCGGGGTCGGACCGGATGACGGCCTGACGCAGATTGGTATCGATGACATCCATCTCGCTTCTCCTTGAGCGCCGTGCCAGGGGTTCGGCGCCTGTCGCAGGCATTGTCCGCCGTCGCAGTGCGCGCTTCTGTTCGGTCGCTGACATAAGAAGCGTCAGCAAAGCCGCGCTTGCGGTATTGCGCGGCTTGTCGTTCCTCCGGATTGCCTGCACCGCCACGCTCGACCCTGCTCGCGCGTCGCCAGACGGATGCGACCGCGGTACTGAACCATTGAATGAAACGCGACTCACAGCGCATGCAGAAACACCAGGCGCATCGGCATCGCCGGATCCGGCGGCAAGGCCGGTGCGCGGGCGCACATTGATGATGACCTTTCCCCGCCCGGTTGACGAACGCGCGCAGCTTGCCGCGGCGAACCGCCATATCGCAATGGCGGAGCGGCGGATCGCCGAGCAGCGCGACCGGATCGAGGAACTGCGCAAGGCCGGCCACGCGTGCCGGTCTTCCGAGGACCTGCTCGCCCTGCTGCTGGACGGCCTCAGCGCCATGCACCTGCACCGCGAACAGATTCTGCGCGCGCTGGCCGACATCAGGCGCGACCGGCGGCGGGGCGTCAAGGGCGCCACGGGTCCGCGCGGCTGACTGCCCGGCGTGGGTGAACTGCCGGCCGGGTGGCGCCTGCGCGCCGATTTCCAACGGGAGCGCTATGCAAGCGGTCGACCTGACGTGGCGTCACCAGAACCGTCTTCTGGAATTGCTGCCGGCGCCGGAGTTCGTGCATATCGCACCATTGCTTTCGGTGCACGAGGTCGAGGTCAAGCATGTGCTGATCAGGAAGGGCGCGCCGTTGCGCCATGTCGATTTCCCCTGCAGCAGCGTGTATTCGGCGCTGGTGGAGATGGCCGACGGCGCGACCGTCGAAGTCGGCACGATAGGCAACGAGGGCATGGCGTCGCTCAACGCGCTGCTCGACGGACACGTGGCGACCGAGACACTGATCTGCCAGATCCCAGGCATCAGTCTGCGCATGCGCATCGACGACTTTCAGTGGGAAGCGGAATCGAATGCGCAGTTCCGCACCGTCCTCGACCTGTACGCGCAGGCCTACATTTCCCAGGTGGAGCAATCGGCCGCGTGCAACCAGCTGCACACGCTGGAACAGCGCACCGCGCGTTGGCTGCTGATGACGCATGACAGGGTGCGCCAGGACGTGTTTCCAATGACGCAGGAATTCCTGTCCTTCATGCTCGGGGTGCAGCGGCCCAGCGTCTCCCAGATCGCGCGTCGGCTCGAGCAGGAAGGCGCGCTTTCGTATCACCGCGGCATGATGCGCATCCTGCGTCGCGACCTGCTCGAGGCCACGACCTGCGAGTGCTATGCCGCGACGCGCAGCCAGTTCGAGCACCTGCTCGGGGCCAGCGCAGGGTGAAGGGGCATCGCTTGGGTGAACGGTGAAACGCGTTTGGCTGCGCTGGCGCACCGCCGCCTGCGCGACGACGACATCGCGAGGCGGCCCGCAAGCAGCCCCTACCCCGTCAAATCCTCAGGCCAGTCATGGCGCGCAACGACGCGTCGCAGGATCTCGGCATGGCGCGCGACCGTTTCGGCGGTGGCGACATGCTCCTGCACCGCCGCATCGCGATTCGCGCTGGCGGCCTGGCCGGCCAGCCGATGCAGCAGCATCTGCTTTTCATGCAGCGCGCGGATCGCCGCCCATACCGCTTCCTCGATGGCCATGTCCTGCGCGCTGTTCAATCCCTGCGCGGTGTAGGCGTGCCCGGTATGGCAGCGGAAGTACGGCGGATTGCTGTCCCGGACTTCCCATAGCGAGCCGCTGCATTCCGGACAGGTAAATGAGGACGGCACGGCAATTTCACCGAGTTCCGTCAAATCCGTGTTCTGCCGCAGATCGAACCAGCCCTGGGTTTCGATCGCCTTCACCTGTCGCCCCGCCTCGACGGGAGGCGGGGCGGATCGAACCAGCTCGAGCAGACGATCCGCCAGCTCGTCCAGCGGCAGGCATGCATCGACGCGCACATGCTCCAGCGCACTCTTCGGCATCGCCGGTTCATCGGCTTCATGCGGGTCCTGCACCATCGCGATGCCGCCGTATGCCTTGATCGCCTGCAGGCCGATGGTGCCGTCGTCGAGCAGCCCGGTCAGCACCAGGCCGATCGCGTTCTCGCGGTAGAACAGCGCGGCGGTACGGAACAGCGGATCGATCGCGGGGCGGGAAAAATTCTCTTTCGGGCCGCTCGAAAGCCGCGTGGTGCCGTCTTCCACCATCAGGTGGCGATCCGGCGGGGCGAGCAGCACCGTGCCGGGTTCGATCGGCGCGCCATCCTCGGCATGACGTACCGGCATGCTGGCATCGCGCTGCAGAATCCGCGGCAGCGTGCTGTAGTGGCTGCCGATATGCATGACCGCGAGGATGGCGGCCGGAAAATCGGCGGGGAGCCGCCGGAGCAGCCGGCGCAGCGCGTCGGGTCCACCGGCCGACGTGCCGATGACGACGATTCTGGAGCGTATGGGCAAGGGGGTCCTCGTGGCCGCATGGCGAGCCTGCAGCGGCAGGCTCGCCGGGATGGCTTTTTGACCCTGAAACGCGGAGAAAATTGCAGGCCGCCTTGGCGGCGCGCATCAGCCCTTGCCCAAGAGCTTCGCCGCGGTCTGCATCAGCATATCGATCGACACCGGCTTGGTCAGGTGCGCGGCAAAACCCGCCTGCAGTGCGCGCTCTTCGTCCTGCGCGCGGCCCAGCCCGCTGACCGCGATGGCCAGCGGCGATTTCTTGCCGTAGCGCGCACGCACCTGCTCCATGAGCGCGAACCCATCCATGCCGGGCATCGCCAGATCGGAGATGATCAGGTCGACGCGCTGCTTGTCCAGGCAGGCGAGCGCGTCCTGGGCGGTGCGGGTGACGTGCGCCTTCGCGCCCTCGAATTCCAGCAGGTACTTGAAACTGTCCACTGCTTCGGCGTTGTCGTCGACCAGAAGAACCTCGACACCGTGCAAGGCCTGGCCGGCGCCCTGGTCGGCGTCGTCGCCGGTGTTGCGCGGCGCATCGGACAGCGGCAGGCGTACGCAGAAGCAGGCGCCGCGCCCGTTGCCACCCGACTCGGCGGTGATGACGCCGTTGTGCAGTTCAACGATCTGGCGTGCCAGCGCCAGGCCGATGCCCAGCCCGCTGTTGGACCGGTTCGGGCCGGTGCGCCCCTGGCGGAACATGTCGAACACATGCGGCAGGAAGTCCGTGTCGATGCCCCGGCCGTCGTCCTTGACCTCCAACACCGCCTCCCTTCCGGCGCGCTTCAAGGTGACGCGGATATGGCCGCCCGGCGCGGTGAACTTGATCGCGTTGTTCACCAGATTGAGGATCACCTGCTCGATGCGGATCCTGTCCGCATGCACCCACAGCGGCTCGCTCGTTTCCACCGTGATGTGGCGATCGCGAGCGGCCGGGTCTTCCTTGCTCGCCTCGACGATGCCGGCGGCGATGTCGGCCAGGTCGAGATGATCGAGCGACAGCGC
>DATLGF010000289.1:0-5238 GCA_035540575.1 Noviherbaspirillum sp. | reverse complement strand
GCAACTGGTCAATCAACTCATCTGGAAATAGCTTCGCTGCCTTCGGTTTCTTCGTCTTCTTGGTGCTCATTACATCGGTCACGGTGTTTCCCTTTCGGTATCATCTCATGACCTCTTGCACACAAAAAATCTGACAGGCTCATGCAGGACCTTGCGAACCTCGTCCATCGAACGAGCCCCTTTAGCTGACCACGCGCTCCGGCGTTCGCTTAGCCGCAGCCAGGTCGAGTACCTCATCCAATGCGACGTGCCCCTTGAAGCTCCCATTGCCCCGCGCGCGCTCCCCCTTCTCGATCGCGTCCGCAAAGCGCACCGCCGGATCGCTCCGCAGCGTCTTCAGGTAACGCGCAAAGTGCGGATACTCCGCTTCCATGTCGAACAGCCGGTGATACTCCGCCCAGCGCGCCACGCCCGCCATGTAGGCATCCGCCACCGTTTTGCGGTTCCCCAGCAGCCACTCCGAGCCGGCGAGCACACGGTCCACATACGCGCACTGATTGCGCACATCCTCCTCGCCCATCCGGCGCAGCAAGTCTTTCTGCGCATCCGTCAGCCCCTCGGTTTCGTACACCGTCCAGAGTGGGCCGAAGGAAAAGAAAAAATTCGTCATCAGGTAAGAGAGCATCTGGTTGAGCCGATCGAACTCGCGCGTGCCCTGCGCAAAGCCGATGCCCGCCCCGAGCTTGCGTGAACCAATGTGCTGCAGGATCGCCAGGCTCTCGACCAGCGGCGCGCCATCATCGGTGAGCAGCGCGGGCGTCAGCATGCGCGGGTTGAGCTTCGCGTAGGCCGCCGGCCACGGCCGCTCCATCATTTCGATGCGGCACAGCCGATACGGCTCGCCCAGCCACTCCAGCGCCACGATCGAGCCAAACGAGCACCCCTGTGGCACGCCATAAAACAGCACGGGTTCCATGCAATTCTCCTTGTAAAGAAATAAGCAGCCGGGAATGAACAACGGGAATAAGCTGCAATCGGCCGCAATCAGCAGCTGTGGGAGAACTGTAGTAGCGTGGACGTTGATCGAATAGACGGGCAAATTTAGACTTAGCGTCTCCAACTATGGACGATCAAAGCGAACAACCCGGGGCGACCAAGCCATGCTGAACCTCAACGACGTCTACTTCTTCGTCCAGGCCGTCGAAAGCCAGGGCTTCGCCCCCGCCTCGCGCCGGCTCGGCATCCCGAAATCCACGCTCAGCAAACGCGTGGCCGCGCTCGAAGCCGAGCTCGGCGTGCGCCTGATCCAGCGCTCCTCGCGCCGCTTCGTGCTCACCGAACTCGGGCAGGACTTCCACCGCCACGCCGCCGCCATGCTGATCGAAGCCGAAGCCGCGGAACACGTGGTCAAGGGCCGGCTCGCCGAGCCGAGCGGGGTGGTGCGCATCACCTCCTCCGTGCCCACGGCCCAGCTCATGCTGGCCGACGTGGTGGTCGAAGCCGCGCGCAGGTACCCGAAGCTGCGCATCGTCGTCCACGCCAGCGACCGCTTCGTGGACATCGTGCAGGAAGGCTTCGACATCGCCCTGCGCGACCACTTCAACCCCTTGCCCGACTCCGGCCTGGTGCAACGGCGCATCGCCACCGACCCGCTCTACCTGGTCGCCTCACCCGCGTATCTGCAGCAGAGGGATACGCCGCGCGAACCGGCCGACCTAGCCGCGCACGACGCACTGGCTACCGCGCCGGGCGCGGCCGCCTGGAAACTGGAAAACGAAGCCGGCGAACGCATCGAGGTGCAGGCGCCTGCGCGCTTTACCGCCGACGAATCCACCGTGCTGCTGCGCGCGGCCGCAGCTGGACTAGGCATCGTCAGCCTGCCGCGCAAGCTGTGCCAGCCGAGCCTGGATGCGGGAGAGCTGGTGCGCGTGCTGCCGGGGTGGATTGCAGGCGGGGTGACGACGACGCTGCTGATGCCGCATCGGCGGGGGCAGTTGCCTTCGGTGCGGGCGGTGGTGGAGTTGCTGGTGCAGCCGGGAGGCAGCCAACTTCAGGTAGGGATGGCCATGTAATGCCTCGCCGTCGCGGGCCGGGGTGCGGGCAGCCTGGCGAATTGCCGGAGTGGCACGCGGCCGGGGCGCAATGGCGGTCGTTCCGTGCACGGCGCGTAGCGTTGTACGCACGCCGCGCCTGCATCGATGCTCAAAGGTCGAGCACCAGTTCTCCCTTGAACGTGAGTTCGATCATTTCGCCGTTAACCTGGGCAACCCCGGCGTCCAGCGCGGTCTTGTGGACCGGACTGGCGGGGTCGTACTGGACCCGCTGCTGATGGATTTGACGAACGGCTTCGTAGACGGCGCGGGTGACGATCACGGGATGTCCTGGTTGGAGAAAAACCGCATCTTACCGGGAATTGACGCGGGATAAGCCGGCGATCGCGCAAATTGAGCGATTTCGATGCCGTCTTGCCGGACGCGGCGGCGCCATCCTCGCTCCCGCCCCGGTGCGCCGTCGCTGCGCCGCTACCGCGGTGCCGGCGGTAGCGCCTCCACGCGACTCACCTTCTTCGTCCGCGTTGCATCGACGGTCGGCCCCATCGGCCAGTCCCGCCATTGCACGTCCCGCTCGCCGAGTTCGGGTCGGCGCGCAGTGCGAATGCGCCGATGCTGCGCCTCATCGCGTCGGAAAGCACCGGCCGGGCCTCCTGCAGAGCCGCCTCGATCATCGCGACAGGGAAAGCGAAGACGACGCTGCCCGCTCGTGGCGGGAGCAGCGATACCAGCATCAACAAGTAAATTGAAGTTATGCTGGGCGACGAACACCGCTTCAGGATCTTGTGCAGCATCCGGGACCAGACATGGACGCCCCGCAAACCTTCAATCCCCTCACCCCGCTCTACCACGACCCCTGGCTGCTGGCCGTACACAAGCCTGCCGGCCTGCTGGTGCACCGCAGTCCCATCGATCCGCACGAAACCGAGTTCGCGCTGCAGTACGCGCGCGCAATGAACGGCGGCCGGCATGTCTACCCGGTGCATCGGCTGGATCGCCCCACGTCGGGGCTGCTGCTGTTCGCGCTGGATCCGCTCACCGCCCGCGTACTCGGCAAGGCGATGATGGCGGGAGAGGTGCGGAAGACTTATCTGGCGATGGTGCGCGGCTGGACGCCGGAGCAAGGGCTGATCGATCATCCGCTGCGCGACGAGCCGGAGGATCGGCGGCAGAAGGGCGTGGCGCAGGTCGAGCGCGAGGCGCGCACCGCATACCGCCGCCTGGCGACGACGGAGATTCCGGTGCAGATCGAAGGCTATCCGACCAGCCGGTACAGCCTGGTGGTGCTGTATCCGGAAACCGGTCGCAGGCACCAGTTGCGGCGGCACATGAAGCACATCAGCCATCCGATCATCGGCGATGCCTACCATGGGCGCGGCCGCCACAACCGTTATTTCGCCGAACGGTTCGGGCAGGGGCGACTGATGCTTGCAGCGACCGGCATGACGCTGCGCCATCCGGTCACGCATCTGCCGCTGGAACTGATTGCGCAGCCGGAGGCGAGTTTCATGCGGGTGCTCTCAATTTTCGGGGAGGGCCCGGGCGGCATTGGGGAGCTGTTCGATCGCTCCGCATTAGAGTGAGCTGGGCCCCCGCCTGCGCGGGGGCGACAGCATTGAGGTCGTGAGCGGCATTTGCCGCCTGCCTGCACCCTACGGCAACGCCGGCTGAATCGGCTCCACCCCGATCACCTTCTTCGTCTTTGTCGCATCGAAGATCAGCCCCATCGGCCAGGTCGGCCATTGCACGCCGAGCGCGCCGTTGTTCGGGTCGCCGCGCTGTGCGAATGCGCCGATGCTGCGCATCATCGCGTCCGACAGCTGCAGCCGGCCCTGGCGGTTCGCTTCGGTGTTCATGATGTTGGCCATCAGCGAAGGACCGAAGTTGCCGAACACGAAGGGCAGGTCGAACAGGTGGGCGGCGCCGTAGATGTCGTTCCACGGGGCCGGCTGTTCGTCCCAGTCGAAGCGGTAGTACCAGACGTCCGGCTGCACGGCCTTGAGCGTGTTGAGGATGTTGTCGCGGCTGGCGAGGAAGAAGATGCGGTTGAACTGCTCGGCGCGCGCGGTGAAGCCGGTGACGGGCTGGTTCACCGGCAGGTAGCCGGGGGCGATCCATTCCTGCACCGTCGTCTGCGGCGCGTCGTTCGGCCGGTAGTGGTAGTGGTGGGCGAACAGTTGGGCGTCGCTGACGATGCGTGCGCTGCCGGGGATGCCCGAGACCAGTCCGAGGAAGCCGGGGAAGAGCTTGCCTTCGTCGCGGGTGTTGCCGGCGAGGACAGGCGCGCGCACGTAGCGGCCCTGGCCGATCGCGTTGACCGGGTTATGCGCGACGATGCGGCCGTCGGGGATCGGACCGGAACCGGCCAGGCCTTGGGCGGCGAGCCGGGTCAGCAGCGTCGCGAACAGTTCGGACGGCTGCTTGCCGCGCAGGTAGGCGCCGACCTGCGCGGGGCTCATGCCGGCGGCAATCGTCTGCGCGGCGGCGAGGTCGGCGGCGCTGCCGTCGGCCACCAGCAGGTTCACCAGCAGCGCGTTGCCTTGCAAGGCGTAGACCGCGGCCGGCGACATCGTCGGGATGGTGCCGGCCGGGAGATTCTCCGCGAGCGACAGGCCGCCGGAGAGTGGCACCGCGCGGTGGAACAGCTTGCGCTGGGCGTCGGCCAGCTTCGGCGAGGTGAGCAGCGCATACACGTTGATCGCGCCCGCGGACTCGCCCATGATCGTCACGTTGCCCGGGTCGCCGCCGAAGTTCGCGATGTTCTGCTGCAGGAATTCCAGTGCCTTGATGCTGTCGAGGATCGCGAAGTTGCCGCTGGCGGTGTCGGCGTCTTCACCGTCCTTCATCTGCGCGAGGTTCAGGAAGCCGAGAATGCCGAGCCGGAAGTTGGCGGTGACGACAACGGAGTTGGTGGTCTTGGCGAGATTGGCGCCGTCATACATGGGGTCCGCCGTATAGCCGGAGACGTTGCTGCCGCCATGGAAGAACACGATCACCGGCAGGTCGGGCCTGGCGTTGGCCGGGCGCCAAATGTTCAGGTACAGGCAGTCTTCGCTGCCCACCGCCTGGTTGAGCGTGGTGCCGATCGTGAGGTCGTAGCGGTTGTTCGCACCGGGGCCGTAGATGCGGCCGTACTGCGAGCAGGCCGGGCCGAACGCGGTGGCGGCGCGGGTGCCGTTCCAGGGTTCGGCGTCGGCCGGCGCGCGCCAGCGCAGCTCGCCGACCGGCGCTTTTGCAAACGGCACGC
>DATLGF010000288.1:0-2331 GCA_035540575.1 Noviherbaspirillum sp. | reverse complement strand
GTGCTGGTGACGACCGGTCTCCTGTTATCGACCAGGTCCAGCTTCCTGACCCAAGACGACGACATCCATCTGCATGACAGTGCACGCTTTGCGTTCGAGCTGATCGCCCGCTCGGTGCGCCAGGCCGCGTACGAAAACTGGGACACGGACGAGGCGCCGGTGCTGGCCGCCGATGACCTCACGCCGAACATCCGCGGCTTGAATGCGCGCCGGCTCTCGGCCAGTACGGCGGGTGGCGTCGATCCGCTGGCGGCAAGCGGCAGCCCGGTCAACGGCAGCGATGTACTCGCCGTCCGCTTCTTCGGATCCGGCCCGCCGGCCACGCCGGGTGCGTGGACCGGCGGCGACGGCACGGTGCTCAATTGCGCCGGGGCCAGCGTCCCGACAGTCCAATCGCTGGACGAGGCCGAGGAGCGGCGCGGCTGGAGCATCTTCTACGTCGCCCGTTCGGCCAGCAATGCGAACGAACCCGAGCTGTACTGCAAATATCGGGGACCTGGCGCCTACGCCGCCACCGCCATCGTTCCCGGCGTCGAATCGTTCCAGGTCCTTTACGGTGTCGACATCGACGGCGACGGCATGCCCGAGCGCTATCTGCACGCCGGGCAGGTCGATGCTCTGGACGATGCGCTCGTGCTGACGGGAGCCAGTCCTGCCGAGCAGGCCGCCGACCTGCGCAGGCGCACCCATTGGAAGCGCATCGCCACCGTGCGTATCGCCCTGCTGGTGCGCGGCGCCAATCCTGCACGCGCAGACCTCCCGGGCACGCGTTACGACCTGTTCGGTGCCGACTATTCGCTCGCGGCCGGCGGAGCTGACCCGGGCGTGCGCATCGAGGAATCCGCCATCGCGGCTGGCGAACGCAACCGGATGAGGCGCGTATTCTCGACCACCATACAGCTGCGCAACCGCAGCGCCGGCAGCGGCGCGGGAGCCGGAACATGAGGCACTCGTTCAGGTCGCGACGCGAGCTTGGTGCCGCGTTGATCGTGGCGCTGATGATGCTGGTGGGCGTGCTGGCGCTCGCCGTATCGGCGGCACAGATCGCGATCCAGGCTGAACGCGCGGCGCGCAACGAGCGCGACCGGCATGTCGCTTTCCAGGCCGCCGAGGCGGCGCTGCTGGACGCCGAAATGGATATTGAGGATGGAGGATCGCGCAGCGGGCTGTTCGCGCATGACAGCATTGACGGCTTTGAGGCCGGTTGCGGCACGGCCGGCGACGCCCGCGGCCTGTGCCTGCGCGCGGCGGCCGGCACGCCGGTCTGGCTCGCGATGGATTTTCTCGACCCCGATTCCGCGGCTGTCGATTTCGGCAGCTTCACCGGCAAGAGCTTTCCCGGCGGGTCCGGACCGCTGCCTGCACGCCCGCCACGCTACCTGATTGAAGTCATGCCGTTCAATCGCGCCGGAGAAGGCGCGACCGTGGAGGACATCACCTACTTCTACCGCGTCACGGCAATCGGCTTCGGTGCCCGTGACTCCACCCAGGTCGTACTCCAGACCTTCTACAGGAAGCATGCGCAATGAAGACGCGTATCCTCGCCTGCGTATTGCTCGCGGCCGCCGTCGCCGAGGCCGCCAGCGCCCCGCCCGCGGTCGACATAGCCCGCGAGCCGCTCTACAACGGGCGCGCCAATGTGCATCCCAATCTGCTGCTCAGCCTGTCGGTCGAATTTCCGACGGTCGGCATCGCGTACCGCGGCGACAATGGCACGTACAACCGCACCAAGGAATACATCGGCTACTTCAATCCGGCCAAGTGCTATGTCTACGAAGGCGGCAACCGCAACCTGAGCGACGCGGCCTATTTCCGCATTCACAAGGACGCCGATCCGGTCACGCGTGAATGCGGCGGTGATTCATTCAGCGGCAACTTCATGAACTGGGCCGCCTCGTCGGCAATCGACATGCTGCGCTACGCTTTGACCGGCGGCGATCGCGTGATCGACACGCCGGAACTCACCGTCTTGCAGCGCGCGGTGCTGCGCGACGCCGCCAGCAGCAACTTCTATGCGCACCCGACTTATTTTCCCCGGCGCGCGGTCAAGGGCGGCGGGAACGTCAGCGCTCCGGGGCAGGTCACGCCGTTCAATGTCGATACGCTCTACGTGGTGTCATGCCGCAACCGCATCCTGTTCAGCGACATCGACAGCGGCGTCTCCGGTAACAGCGCCTACTGCACCGCAGCCTATGACGGCAAGGGCAAGCCCTCGGATGAGGCGCGCGACAAGAAGCTGGGCGAATACCTGGCGCGCGTGCGCGTGTGCGATGCCGCGGAGGGGCCGATGCGCAGCGACTTGTGCCAGAGGTACGGCAAGCACTACAAGCC
>DATLGF010000287.1:0-3732 GCA_035540575.1 Noviherbaspirillum sp. | reverse complement strand
GCTCCGTGCGCGTCTGCGCGTAGCACGCCCCGTCGATGGGGGTGCCCGCGTTGTCGTAGAGCGGAAGCAGCAGCTGGATCAGGAACATGTCTCGTTGTGCCGGCCCCGGGCCGGTGCTATCGTCGGCCCCTTCGCCTTCATCATTCCCGCGAGCAGAATTCGTGCCCAGTTCCAACCTGTCAATCTTGTGCGTACAACAAGGAAAACCATGCGTCCCATCCTGATCGCATTCGGCCGCGCCGTGCTCAGCCAGCTGCACCTGCGCATGCTGCTGCTGACCATCCTGCCGTTCCTGCTGTCGATCGCGATCTGGGGCGTGCTCCTGTGGCTGTTCCTGGAGCCGATGGTCGACTGGCTGCACGCCTGGTTCTCGGAGACCGGGCATTTTGCGACGGCGGGCGGCGTACTGGAATGGATGGGGCTTGGAGCGCTCAAGACGCTGGTCGTGCCGCTGATCGCAATGTGGGTCCTGCTGCCACTGATGGTGTTGACGGCGCTACTGTGCGTGGGCGTGTTCGCGATGCCGGTCATCGTCGGCCATGTATCGCGCCGCCATTTTCCGGAGCTGGAGAAGCGCCGGGGCGGAAGTTTCCTGGGCAGCATCTGGGTCGGCGCCTCGTCCTTCCTGCTGTTCGCGCTGCTATGGGTGCTGACCTTGCCGTTGACGCTGATCCCGCCGCTGACCTTCATCATCCAGCCCTTGCTGTGGGGCTGGCTGACCTATCGTGTGATTGCCTACGACGCGCTGGCCGAGCATGCCAGCAAGGAAGAGCATGCGTGGCTCATGCGCGTGCACCGCTGGCCCTTGCTGGCCATCGGCGCGATTGCCGGCGCGATGGGGGCGGCGCCGGCGATGCTGTGGCTGGGCGGCGCCTTGCTGATCCTGTTTCCTGTGCTGGCTGCAGGCGCGATCTGGCTGTACGTCCTGGTGTTCGTGTTCTCCGGCCTGTGGTTCCAGCACTATTGCTTGCAGGCGCTGGCCACCTACCGCGCGCTCTATGAGCGCGATACACAGACGTTGCCAGCTATTGCTCAGCCGGAAAGGTGACGACGTGGTCGGCGCCCAGGCGGATGCCGATCTGCTCGCCGATTTCATGGTCATGGTGCGAGGGCACGAGCGCCAGCAGTTCCTGTCCGCTCGGCAGGCGCAGCGTGTACAGGAATTCGGCGCCGCGGAAGGCCTTGCGCACCACCTCGGCGCGCAGTGGGCTGGCGTCGTCATGGATGACGTCGTCGGCGCGCAGCAGCACGTCGACCTCGCCTGCGTCGCGCTGATCGGTGGCGCAGACGTCCACCCCTTGCCATAACGGCAGGCTCCCCAGTTCGATATGCACCTTCTGCTGCGGCAGGTCGACGGTGCCACGGGCAAACACGCCCTGGCCGATGAAGTCCGCGACGAAACGGTTCGCCGGGCGGTGGTACAGGTTGTACGCCGTGTCCCACTGCACGATCCGGCCTTCGCGCATGACGCCGATTTGGTCGGCGATCGCGAAGGCCTCGTGCTGGTCGTGGGTCACCAGCACCGCCGTCGTGCCCAGTTCGCGCAGGATGTCGCGCACTTCCAGCGCCAAGCGTTCGCGCAGGTCGATGTCGAGGTTCGAGAACGGTTCGTCCAGCAGCAGCAGATCCGGCTGCGGAGCGAGGGCGCGGGCCAGCGCGACGCGCTGTTGCTGGCCGCCCGACAACTCGTGCGGATACTTGCGCCCGTGCGCGACCAGCCCGACCATCGCCAGCAGACGGTCGACCCGGCTCTTGCGCTGCGCGAGCGGGAGCTTGCGCAGCCCGAATGCGACGTTGTCCCAGACCGTAAGATGCGGAAACAGCGCGTAGTCCTGGAACACCACGCCGACCTGCCGCGACTCCGGCGCCGCGGTATGGCCGGCGCTGCTCAGCTCGCGCCCGCCGAGCGCGATGCGCCCGTCTATCAGGGATTCGAAGCCGGCAATCGCCCGCAGGACCGTGGTCTTGCCGCACCCGGACGGCCCCAGCAGGCAGCCGATCTCGCCGCGCGCGAGCGCGAAACTCAACCCGTGCACGATTTCCTGCACGCGGCGGCCGACCGGATAACCGACGCGGATCGCGTCGACGCTCAGATGAGGGAAGTCCGGAGTTGCTTTCATCGGAAGGGGCGTAAAGATTGCGAGAGCGAAAATCGATATTGATTATAATTCTCATTCAGAGACACCGTACCGGAAAAGTGGAGTTCGATGATTGCCTTGACCGCGCGCATGACGCGCATGCACCTAGGCGGCGGCCGCCTGTTGCTGCCGGCTTCGCTGGTGGTAGCAGCCCTGGTCGGCATTCCGGTATTCGGAGTCCTCTCCAATCTCCTCGCCATCGATGCCGGCAGCGAGACCTTCTCCCACCTGTGGGCGACGGTCATGCCGGAATACCTGTTCAACAGCTTTGCAATCGCGGCCATCGTCGCCGTGCTGGCGGGCGCCGGCGGGGTCGGCTGCGCCTGGTTCGTCGCCGCCTATGAATTTCCCGGCAAGCGCTGGTTCGAATGGGCGCTGGTGCTGCCGCTGGCCATGCCCGCTTACGTGGTGGCCTACGCGTACACCGACTTTCTGCAGTTTGCCGGCCCGGTCCAGTCTGCGCTGCGCGAAGCCTTCGGCTGGCGCGCCGGCGATTACTGGTTTCCCGAGATCCGTTCCATCGGCGGCGCCGGCGTGCTGTTCGCGATGGTGCTCTATCCATACGTCTATCTGCTTGCGCGCAACGCCTTTCTGGAGCGCAGTCCGCGCATGGCCGACGCCGCGCGCACGCTTGGAATGGGCCCCTGGCGCACCTTCTTCACGGTGAGCCTTCCGCTGGCCCGCCCGGCGGCGGTCGCCGGGATTGCGCTGGCCCTGATGGAGACGTTGGCCGACTACGGTGCGGTCGCCTACTTCGGCGTGCCGACGCTGACCACCGGCATCTTCAAGTCCTGGTATGCATTCTCCGACCGCACCGCCGCCGCGCAGATCGCCGCCGTGCTGCTGCTGACCGTCGTGATCCTGATGGTGCTCGAGCAGAAGAGTCGCGGACGGGCGCGCTACTACGCGGTCGGCAGCCGGCTCAAGCAGGATGTGCCGCATCGGCTGCGCGGCTGGCGCGGCTGGGCCGCGACGGTGTTCTGCGCAGTGCCGGTCGTGCTCGGCTTCCTGCTGCCGATCGTGATCCTTGTGCGGCTGATGGTGCGCGAGGAGCACATCATCCTGTCCGGCCGCTATCTGCACTGGCTGTACAACAGCGTCTTTCTCGGCGCGGTGACGGCGCTGATCGCGGTCGCGGTCTGCCTGTTGCTCGGTTACGCCGCGCGCGCAACCGGCAGCAAGGTGCAGGCCGCCTGCAACCGCATCGTCAGCATGGGGTACGCGATCCCGGGAGCCGTGATCGCGGTCGGCATCCTGATTCCGCTGTCGCGCCTGGACAACTGGGCGGCAGACCAGGGTTGGAAGCTGGCGCTGACCGGCAGCGTGGTGGCGCTGATCTATGCATACCTGGTGCGTTTTCTCGCGGTGTCCTACCAGAGCGTGCAGGCCGGCCTGACGAAGATCACGCCGAGCATGGACGCCAGCACGCGCCGCTCCTGTGGCGCAGCCTGCTCACGGCCGGCCTGCTAGTTTTCGTCGACGTGGTAAAGGAACTGCCGGCGACGCTGACGATACGGCCGTTCAATTTCGACACGCTGGCCGTCATTACCCATCAGCTCGCCAGCGACGAGCGGCTCGGCGAAGCGGCACTGCC
>DATLGF010000286.1:0-3443 GCA_035540575.1 Noviherbaspirillum sp. | reverse complement strand
CATCGATACCACGCGCACCGCAATGCCCTCGGCCGCCAGCGCATCGGCCGCCTTCATCGCCAGCTCGACCTCGGAGCCGGTCGCAATCAGCACCACCTTCGCGTCGGCCGCATCGCGCAGCACGTAGCCGCCGCGCGCGATGTTGCCGATCTGCTCGCTGTTGCGCTCCATGAACGCGAGATTCTGGCGCGAGAAGATCAGCGAGGTCGGGCCGTCATTGCGCTTGACGGCGAATGCCCATGCGACCGCTGTTTCCACTGTATCGCAGGGGCGCCAGTTGTCCAGATTCGGAATCAGGCGCAGGCTCGACACATGCTCGACCGACTGGTGGGTCGGACCGTCTTCGCCCAGGCCGATCGAATCGTGCGTGAACACGAACAGGGTGCGCGTCTTCATCAGCGCCGCCATCCGGATCGCATTGCGGCTGTAGTCCGAGAAGGTCAGGAAGGTCGCGCCGAACGGAATGAAGCCGCCGTGCAGGGCAATGCCGTTCATCATCGCGGCCATGCCGAATTCGCGCACGCCGTAGTTGATGTGGTTGCCCGGCTGATGCAGGCGCACCGCGATCGATTCCTTCCAGTTGGTCAGGTTGGAGCCGGTCAGGTCGGCCGAGCCGCCGAGGAACTCCGGCAGCACCGGCGCCAGCGCCTGGATCGCATTCTGGCTGGCCTTGCGGGTCGCGATCGTTTCCTTCTTCTCGACGCAGCTGGCGATGAACGCTTCGACGGTCGCGTCCAGCGCGCCCGGCAGCTCGCCCTTCATGCGCCGCAGCAGCTCGCCTGCCTCCTGCGGGAAACGCTCGTCGTAGGCCTTGAACAACGCATTCCACTCCTGTTCCGCCGCCGCGCCGGCCGCCTTCGCATCCCATGCCGCGTAGACATCGTCGGGAATCTCGAACGGCGCGTAAGGCCAGCCGATCGCTTCGCGCGTCGCCGCGACTTCCTTGTCGCCGAGGGCCGCGCCGTGCACCTTGTCGCTGCCCTGCATATTAGGCGCGCCTTTGCCGATCACGGTCTTGCAGCAAATCAAGGTGGGCTTGTCCGATTTTTTTGCCGCCGCAATCGCCGCGTCGACGGCTTGCACATCGTGGCCGTTGACGTCGCGGATCACGTTCCAGTTGTAGGCTTCGAAGCGCTTCGGGGTGTCGTCGGTGAACCAGCCCTCCACCTTGCCGTCGATCGAGATGCCATTGTCGTCGTACAGCGCAATCAGCTTGTTCAGGCCGAGCGTGCCGGCCAGCGAACAGGCTTCATGCGAGATGCCTTCCATCAGGCAGCCGTCGCCGAGGAAGACATAGGTGTAGTGGTCGACGACCGGGAAGCCGTCGCGATTGAATTCATAGGCAAGCAGCGTTTCGGCCAGCGCCATGCCGACCGCGTTCGTGATGCCCTGGCCGAGCGGGCCGGTGGTGGTTTCGATGCCGGGGGTGATGTGGACTTCCGGGTGGCCCGGCGTCTTCGAATGCAGCTGGCGGAAGTTCCTGATCTCGTCCATCGACAGCTCATAGCCGGTCAGGTGCAGCAGCGCATAGTGCAGCATCGAGCCGTGGCCGTTGGACACCACGAAGCGGTCGCGATTGATCCAGTGCGGATTGGCCGGATTGTGGCGATAGTGCCTGGACCACAGTGCGACGGCGATTTCTGCCATGCCCATCGGCATGCCCGGGTGACCGGAATTGGCTTTTTGTACGGCGTCCATCGCCAAGGCGCGGATCGCGTTGGCCATCTTGCTGGTCGGGAGAGAGGAAGTCATCGTTGAAAAAACGCTAAGGCGGGGCGGGAAAGCCGGCCGGAGCCGGCGGGTGCAAAGCCCGGTATTTTACCAGAGGCGGGCATGTGAACCCTTTGCATTAGAATCGGGACACCATCGTTGCCGCCTCGCCTCATGCCCCGCTTCCATTGCCAGATTCCCCTCACCGTCGGCGCCGAAATCATCCTGCCCGAGGCGGTCGCCCACCACGTGCAGGTGCTGCGTCTTGCTCCCGGCGACGGCATCACCTTGTTCAACGGCGAAGGCGGCGAGTATGCGGCAATCCTGACCACGGTTGCGAAACGCCAAGCCCGCGCGCTTGTGCAGGCGTTCGTGCCGCGCGAAGCGGAACTCCCGTATGCGCTGACGCTGGCGCAGGCGCTGCCGGAGGGCGCGAAGATGGACTGGATCATCGAAAAGGCGGTGGAGCTGGGTGTCGCAGAGGTCGCGCCGGTCGCCGCCCGGCGCTCCGTCGTGCGCCTGTCCGCCGAGCGGGTTGCGAAGAAACTCGAACATTGGCAAGGCATCAACGCATCCGCCGCCGAGCAGTGCGGACGCAACCGGCTGACGCGGCTGCGCGAGCCGGTTGCGGTTGAAGACTGGCTGGCCGGATGCAAGGTCTCCTCCCGCATCCTGTTTTCGCCGCGCGCAACGCAGTCGCTGTCCGACTGGGTGCGTGGCCGTGCGCCGCAGGACCTGGCCATCCTGATCGGCCCGGAAGGCGGATTGACGGAGGAAGAAGAAGCGGCGGCATTGCGGCACAAGTTTGTCGCCCTTTCGCTGGGGCCGCGCGTGCTGCGCACCGAGACCGCCGGGCTGGCCGCCGTGGCCGCGATCAATGCGATCTGGGGGCAGATGTGAACTGGCTGCGGCGCATGTTCGGGCGAACGCGCCCGGAGATTCCGGAGCCGCTCTGGCAAGCCTGCCTGCGCGACCTGCCTTTCCTGCAAGGACTCGGCGCCGACGACTCCGCGCGCCTCAAGCGCCTGTGCGAGGACCTGCTGGACAAAAAATCCTTTACCGGCGCCGCCGGCTTCGAGCTGCGCGACGAGGTCGCGGTGATGATCGCGGCCCAGGCCTGCCTGCCGGTCCTGAACCTGACACTGTCCCTGTATGACGATATGGCCGGCATCATCGTCTACCCGGCCGCCTTCATGATTCCGCAAAAGGAAATGGACGAGGCCGGTGTAATGCATGAATGGCATGAGCCGGCCTCGGGTGAGGCGGTGGATGCCGGCGGCGCCGTGGTGCTGTCGTGGGAAGATGCACAGGAGTGGGATGCACCCGGCTACAACGTCGTGATCCACGAATTCGTACACAAGATCGACATGGCCGACGGCAGCGCCAACGGCCGCCCGCCCTTCCTCGCGCCCTTCCACGCCGGCCTCGACGGGCGCGCCTGGGCCCAGGCGTTTGCCACGGCTTTCGAGGATTTCCGGCAACGCGTGGATGAAGCCGAAGCGCAACTGCCCGAAGATTTCAACGACGACATCGCCGAACACGCGGCGCTGTGGGACGAACTGTGCGCGGCCTTGCCGCTCGATCCCTATGCGGGGACGCATCCCGCGGAATTTTTCGCGGTGGCTTCCGAGGCATTTTTCGTCCTGCCGAGACCCTTGCACGCCGCCTACCCGGAGGTCTATCGCCTGCTTGCCGCGTATTTCCTCCAGGACCCGCTTGCTTCCCGGCCATGA
>DATLGF010000285.1:0-6542 GCA_035540575.1 Noviherbaspirillum sp. | reverse complement strand
TGGGGAAGTGGGTTTTCGCGAAACCGACGAACGAAGAGTTGGCGATGACGCCCACGCTGCCTGTGAAGTTCTTCAGGACGTCGGCCGGCGCTCGGCCGCGTGAGATTTCCGCAAAGCGCAGGCGGTTGAGCAGCAGCGCGTGCGGCAACACCAGGTAGGGGTCGGTAAACAGCACCGTCTGCGCACGCGCGAGCGTGCGGCTGATCTTGGCCGCGGCCATGTCGGCCCGGCCGAGCGCGACGAGCTGGACCGCGTCATTGAAGTTCTTTGCGTCGCGGTTGAACGCGACCTGCACGCCAAGCGACTCGGCGATCGATTTTGCGAGGTCGATGTCGAGCCCCTTCAGCTCGCCGCCGTCCTCGAAGAAGAACGGGGGATTGCGCATGTCCGGCACGGCAACCACCAGCGTGCCGCTGGACTTGATCGCTGCCATGTCGCGCGCGATGCCGGTGCCCGCCGCGAGCAGCAGTGCGAGTGCGGCGAAGGCGTGGATCAGGCGGCGAAGGCGAGGCATGAGAGGAGTGCGGTTCATCATGGCTCAGATCGCGTCGGCAGGAGCGGCGAGCGCCTGCGCCGTGCGCGGACCTTGCGCGCGGCACTTGTCGCGCATGCGACGCGCGACCGGGTCCTCGGGAAAGCGTTCGAGGATGGCCTGATAGGCGTTTGCGGCAGCGGCAAGCTTTCCCTGCGCGTACTGCGCATAGGCAAGGCTGGTGAGCTCGCACAGCGCGATCTCCTCGGCGTTCGCCGCCAGTTCCGGAATGTCGCGGATACCGAGCAGCTCGTAGACCACCAGCTCCCCCTTGCGGCCCTTGACGGTGACGCTGTCAATCGGGCGCAGCCACAGGCGTTCGCCCGCCTCGCGGTAGACGGCGTGGCTCACGCAGGTCCAGGTGCCCATCTCCTTGTTGATGCCTTCGAGCCGCGCCGCGACGTTCACGCCGTCTCCCATCACGGAATAACTGACGCGCTCGACCGAGCCGACATTGCCCACCAGCGCGGAATCGGCATGGATGCCGATGCGCACGCGCAGCGGAGCAATGTTCTGCGCGATCCAAGCGCTGTTGCGCGCGGCCATCGCGCGCTGCGCCCGCACCGCCGCCACGCATGCGCGGTAGGCGTGGTCGTCCAGCGTCGCCGGCGCGCCCCAGAAGGCCATCACGGCGTCGCCGATGAACTTGTCGACCGTACCGTGCTCCTTCTCGATCGCCTGCGTCATCACCGAGAAATACTCGGATACGCGTGCCAGCAACTGTTGCGAGGGTTCGGCTTCAGCCAGGCTGGAGAAGCCCTCGATGTCGGTGAAGAGGATTGTCAGGTAGCGGCTCTGCACGCCCAGCGCGGTGCTGCGCCCGCTCTTGACGAGCTGTTGGACGAGGCCGCGCGGCACGTAGGAGGTGAACGACTCGAGGCTGCGCCCAAGCAGCGTGACCGCTTCGGCCATGCAACGGATCTCGTGCACCTGCGAATTCACCGTGCCGACCTTGTCAAAGCGGAACTCGCGGATGTGGGTCACCTCGTCGGCAAGCTTTTCGATCGGTCGCGCGACCGAGCGCGCCAGGCGGCGGATCAGCAGGATCTGCAGCAGCAGCGCAGCCAGTCCGAAGATCAGCAGATTGCGGTTGGTGCGGCGGATCTGGCCGATGAAGTCGTCGGTCGGCGCAATGATCAGCATCTCCCATTCCTTGTTGAAGCTCGTAGGGAAGGGGGAAAAGATGCCGAGGTATTCGACATTGTCCGGCCCGGCGCGGAACTTGAAACGCTCAGCGCCGCTGCGCAGACGCTCGGCGAGCGCGGCGCGCACCCGAGGATCGGGCAGGCGGTCGAGGCGGGCGCGCACCAGCTCGCCGTCCTGGCGCGCAAGCGCCTGCGAGAAATCCGGGTGTGCGACGATGCCGCCCGCCACGTCGGAGATGATGGTGGTGCTGTTGGGCGAGACGCGGTTGTCCAGCAGGTGGCGCGACAGCGTCTTCAGCGTGAAATCGCCGGCCACGACCCCGAGTACCCGGTCGCGCGCGATCACCGGAGCGCTGACGGTGATGCCGAGTTCGCCCGAGCTCGCGAACAGATACGGATCGGAGATGTTGGCGGCCTTGAGCCGCACCGAGTCGCGATAGAAGCCGCGCACGCGCGGGTCGTAGCTGGCGGGCCCGGCATGGCTGCCGACGGGTTCGCCCCAGCCAGCGAGGAAGATATAGCGGTCGGTTGCCGCACCCTTCGCTCGCGCGTCGATGAAGCGGCTGACCACGGTGGTCTGCTGCGGGGGCGCGACCCCGAGCACCGCACTGCCGGAGATCGCGCGGCGCACCTGACGGAACGAGCCATCCTCGAAGCTGACATAGGCGGCGTAGACAGCCTCGTTCAGCGCCAGGATTTCGTTCAGGTACTCGGCCGAGGACTCCTGGCGGAAATAATCCGGCTGGTCGCGCATCAAAGCCGCCGCGGTGCGCACGGTTGTCAGCATCGGACTGAACAGCTGGGTCGTCACGCTGACTGTGTCCGCCAGCGATTTCTCGATGAACTTCTCTGAATAGTCGGCGCTCAGCTGCAGGTTGGCGCGGTAGCTGACGATGACGAAGGTCGCCATCACCGGCACGGTCAGTACGACGAACAGCAGGCTGATCGTGATGTGAAGCCGGATGACGTGTTCGCGAAAGATCATGGTCCCAAACCTGCCGGAAGGAGGCCGATCGTGCGCGGGGCGAACGGCGGCGAAGTGGAGCCAGCGATGCCTTCCAGGAGAATTTCCTTATAAAAATGTCTCTATGGTAGACGACTGTTTGATTTTGATTAAGGAAATTCTTCCGCGGCAACGCGGGCAGGCGGGACGGAGGATGGCGCCGGGGCCGGGTCAGCGAGACAGGCGGCCGCCGGTGACGCGCTCGATGCCAGCCAGGTCATGCCAGCTCTGTACGGCCGTATATCCGCTGCCCGCGAGCATGCGCCGCACGTCGGAGGCCTGGTCGTAGCCGTGTTCCATCAGCAGCCAGCTGCCGGGCTTTAGATGATGCATGGCGCTGGTGGCGATGTTGCGCAACGCCGACAGTCCCCCGCCATGGTCGGTCAGCGCACCGATCGGCTCGAAGCGTAGGTCGCCCTGTGCGAGGTGGGGGTCGTCCGAGCGGATGTACGGCGGGTTGGAGACGACCAAGTCGAACGGCTCGCCCGATAACGGCGAGAGCCAGTCGCCTTGGTGCAGGTGAAGACGTACCGCATGGCGTTCGGCATTTCTGCCTGCGACTGCGAGCGCGGCGGCGCTGATGTCCACCGCGTGCACCTCGGCATCGGGACGTTGGTGGGCGACGGCCACGGCAATCGCTCCCGAGCCGGTGCCGAGATCGACCACGCGCCCGCCATGCGGCAGGCGGTCCAGCGCCAGTTCGACCAGCAGCTCGGTGTCCGGGCGCGGAATCAGCACGTCGGGGGTGACGTGCAGGGCAAGACCGAAGAACTCACGCTCGCCGACGATGTAGGCAATCGGTTCACCCGCGAGCCGACGTTCGATCAGGGCAGAGAGGCGTTGCGCTTCGTCGTCGGAGATGACTCGCTCCGATTGCGTTATCAGTTCGACGCGGGACAGCCCGAGCGCATGCATGAGCAGGATGCGGTTCTCCAGCGCGTCGAGCGGAAGCTGCCTGAGCGCGGAGGCGATCGTCGTGTTGGCCGGCAGCGAGAACGCGGGCCGTGTCATCGCATCAGCGCGCGCGGATGGCTGCCCAGCCGAGCACGAGCGCGAAGATGGCGAACCAGATCAGCGACCAGTGCGGGACCTGCAGGCCGAGAATCGGCGGATAGGGCGTTGCGCACAGGCCGTCGGCCTTGAACAGGAAGGGCATCCAGTCGGCGGGAGGAATGCGGTTGAGCGCCGTTTCCAGCGGATCGATGCCGCAGGACACGGTGGGATTGGCCTTCACCCAGGTGTGCCAGCTCGCAACGCCTGCGCCGCCCAGAGCGACGAGAGCCCCGAGGCCCGCCCCGACTGGCGCGGCGGCGCGCGGCAGCAGTGCGCCGAGCAAGCAGACCGCGGCCACGCCGACGAACACATAGCGCTGGATCACGCACAGCGGACAGGGCGCCCAGCCGAGCTGATGCTGGAGATAGAGAGCGTAGCCGACCAGTCCGAGCGAGACGGCGGCGATGGCGAGCAGGACGGGTTTTGAGCTTTTCATGGCAAGGATCGGTGCGAGCCGGTAGGAGTGCGGGAAGGGCGTTTGGTTCCGGTTGGCAAGATGTTACGCCTCTTCAGCCAATGCGGCCAATTGCTCGGCCTGGTGCTCGGCAATCAGCGCATTGGTCAGTTCGTCGAGATCGCCGTCCATCACGAAGTCCAGCTTGTACAGCGTCAGGTTGATGCGGTGATCGGTGATGCGGCCCTGCGGGAAGTTGTAGGTGCGGATGCGCTCGCTGCGATCGCCTGAGCCGATCAGCGACTTGCGCGTGGCCGCTTCCTTCTGTTGCTGCTCGCGCATCTGTATGTCCTTGATGCGCGCGGCCAGCACCTTCAGCGCATTGGCCTTGTTCTTGTGCTGGCTGCGGTCGTCCTGGCACTCCACCACGATGCCGGTCGGGATGTGCGTGATGCGCACCGCCGAATCAGTCTTGTTGATGTGCTGGCCGCCGGCGCCCGAGGCGCGGAAGGTGTCGATGCGGATGTCGGCCGGGTTGATGTCGACGTCGCTGACCTCGTCGGCCTCCGGCATCACCGCCACCGTGCAGGCCGAGGTATGGATGCGGCCCTGGGTTTCGGTCGCCGGCACACGCTGCACGCGATGGCCGCCCGATTCGAACTTGAGCTTTGAATACGCGCCGAAGCCGATCACGCGCACGATCACTTCCTTGTAGCCACCGATTTCCGATGGCGACTCCGACACCATTTCCACCTGCCAGCGATTGCGTTCCGCGTAGCGGGTGTACATGCGCAGCAGATCGCCGGCAAAAAGCGCCGCTTCGTCGCCACCGGTGCCGGCGCGGATTTCGAGGAAGATGTTGCGCTCGTCGTTGGGATCCTTGGGCAGCAGCATTTTCTGCAGGTCGACCTCGTACTGTTCGATGCGCGCGCGGGCATCGGTGATCTCTTCCTGCGCGAGCTCCTTCATGTCGGGGTCGGCCAGCATGTCCTGGGCGGCCTGGATATCCCGGCCAGCCTGCACATAGTTCTTGTACAAGCCCACCAGCGGCTCCAGCTCCGCATGCTCGCGGGTGAGCTTGCGGTACTGGTCGATGTCGCTCGTGACGCCCTCCTGCGCGAGCAGGTGGTTCAGCTCCTCCAGGCGTTCGGTGAGCTGGTTCAGTTTGGCGAGCATCGAAGGTTTCATGGGGGCGGACAGGTAAGGAGGGAACAACGGGGCGCATGGCCGCGCCCGGCACGACAGGCGGGTGATCCGCTAGCGCTTGGTGCGGAACAGATGCGGCAGCAGCGAGGCCAGGCGCGCGCGTTCGTCGCCCTGTGCGTTGTGCAGTGCCTGCTGCGGGCCATGGAGGAATTTCGCGGTCAGACCCTTGGAGAGGGCGTCGAGCACGGTCTCGATGTCTTCCCCGCGCGCCAGCATGCGCCGGGCGCGCTCGAGTTCCGCCAGCCGCATCGCCTCGCCGCTGTCGTGCAGATCGCGGATCACCGGCACGACGGAACGGCTGTCGACCCAGTGCATGAACGACTGCACGCGGGTCTCGATGATCGCTTCGGCCTGCGCCACCGCGGCCTGGCGGTTCTCGATGCCGGTCTGGACCGCCGCGCCGAGGTCGTCGACCGTGTATAGGAACACATCGTCCAGCCGCGCGACTTCGGCTTCGATGTCGCGCGGTACCGCCAGATCGACCATGAACATCGGGCGATGGCGGCGCGCCTTGATCGCGCGTTCCACCATGCCGAGTCCGATGATCGGCAGCGAGGAGCCGGTGGAGGACACCACGATGTCGAACTGCGCGAGCTGCTGCGGCAGGTCAACCAGCCGCATCGCGCGCCCGTTGAAGCGATGGGCCAGCGCCTCGCCACGCTCCAGCGTGCGGTTGGCGATGGTCAGCGACTTCGGATTCTGCGCGGCGAAGTGGGTCGCGCACAGCTCGATCATTTCGCCCGCGCCGATGAACAGCACATGCTGCTGTGCGATGCTTTCGAAGATGCGTTGCGACAGTCGCACGGCCGCGGCCGCCATCGATACGCTGTGCGCGCCGATCTCGGTCGTGCTGCGCACTTCCTTCGCCACCGCGAAGGTGCGCTGGAACATCTGGTGCAGATAAGTGCCCAGTCCGCCTGCCTCGTCGGCCTGGCGCACCGCTTCTTTCATCTGGCCGAGGATCTGCGCCTCGCCCAGCACCATCGAATCGAGCCCGGAGGCGACGCGGAATGCGTGGCGCACTGCATTGTCCTGCGGCAGCGTGTACAGATAGGGGCGCAGTTCGCCGTACGGCAGCTTGTGGTAATCCGCCAGGAAGTGGGCGGTCGCGTCGATGGCCGTGTCAACCGCGCCATCGGCCGGATTGGCCGCGTACAGTTCGGTGCGGTTGCAAGTCGACAGGATCGCAGCCTCGGGCGAGGCCTCGCC
>DATLGF010000284.1:0-7084 GCA_035540575.1 Noviherbaspirillum sp. | reverse complement strand
TCACCGTGGTCACGCTGGGCCTGTTCATCTTCGTGATCAACGCCTTGCTGTTCTGGATGGTCGCGAACTTCGTCTCCGGTTTCCACGTGGCCGGCTTCTGGTCGGCGCTTGGCGGCGCGATCCTGTACAGCCTCATTTCCTGGGCGCTGTCGTCCCTGATAATGAAATAAACATGAGCCCCAGCAATTTCAGCATCGAGTTCTTCCCGCCGAAGACGACCGAGGGCGTGGAGAAGCTGCGCACGGTGCGCGCGAAACTTGCCGCGCTGCGTCCGCAATACTTCTCCGTGACCTTCGGCGCAGGCGGTTCCACCCAGCAGGGCACGCTCGATACCGTGCTCGAAATCCAGCGCGAAGGTCTCGAAGCCGCGCCCCACATCTCCTGCATGGGCAATTCGCGCGAAAACCTGCGCGCGCTGCTCGAGCAGTACAAGGCCGCTGGAATCCGCCGCCTGGTCGCCCTGCGCGGCGATCTGCCGAGCGGCTACGGCGCGCTGGGGATGTCGGACAACCAGTTCCGCTACGCGAACGAACTGATCGAGTTCATCCGCGCCGAGACCGGCGACTGGTTCCATATCGAAGTCGCCGCCTATCCCGAGATGCATCCGCAGGCGACCTCGCCGCAGGAAGACCTGAGGAATTTCGCGCGCAAGGTTGCAGCCGGCGCCGACGCGGCGATCACGCAGTACTTCTACAACGCCGACGCCTACTTCCGCTTCGTCGACGATGCGCGCAAGGCCGGTGTGAAGGTGCCGATCGTGGCCGGCATCATGCCGATCACGAACTACTCGCAGCTGGTGCGTTTTTCCGACATGTGCGGGGCGGAGATCCCGCGCTGGATACGGCTGAAGCTGGCCGGCTTCGGCGACGACACCGCGTCGATCAAGGCATTCGGGCTGGATGTGGTGTCCGCGATGTGCGAGCGCCTGCTCGCCAACGGCGCGCCGGGGCTGCACTTCTACACGCTCAACCAGTCCGCGCCGACGATGGAAATCTGCGCGCGGCTAGGGCAAAAGTCCTGATTCGGTGATGATGCGGTCGAGCGCGATGTCGTGCTCGCCGCCTTCGAAGTCGCAGCGGGCGATGTCGTAGGCAACGCCAATTGTTTCCGGGCGCGGTGTCCCGGCCAGTGTGCGGTCGTAGTAGCCGCCGCCATAGCCCAGACGCTGACGCTTCGCGTTGAAGCCCACGCAGGGAATGAGCAGCGCATCCGGTTTCAGCCGCGCTGCGCCCGTCGGCGGGACCGGTACGCCGTGGCAGTCCCGCACCAGCGCAGCGCCAGGCTTCCAGGCCGCAAAATCCAGCGCCACATCCTTCTCGATTACCACCGGCAGCGCAAGCTGCACGCCTTCCCTGCATAGCGTCGTATAGATCTCGCGCAGGTCCGGCTCCGCGCGCATTGGCCAGTACACGCCGATGCGTTGCGGCCGCTGCATGCGCCACCACGCGAGTACCTGCGCACCGATGCGTGCATCCAAAAGTTTCCGAACTTCCTCGGGGAGTTGTTGTCTGTTGGCAAGCAACGCGCGGCGCAATGCCGCCTTGTCTGTTTTTTCTTGCATGTATGGTTTGCAGCCTGTCAAACGCGCCTGTTCGCGGCCATGAAAAACTGCGCCGTAAGCATGCCAGTTCGGAGTTTTGCCCCAGGACCACCATGCTATTCTACAACTCGAAGTTTCGCTCCAAAGGGAAGGTAGAAGTCGTGACGTTTTCATACAGATGCGCTGCCGGGATTGCACTCGCAGCGGCAGCCGGCATGCTCGTGCCCGGTGCCTATGCGAACCCCCGCAGCAGCGCGCTTTCGAGCGATGACGAAGTTTTTCTTGCGCTGCGCGAGGCATCCCGCACCGGCAACGCGACCCGGGCCGCCGAACTCGCCGGCCGCCTCGGTAATTACGCGATTCCTTCCTACGTCGACTACTACCGTCTGCGTCCGCGCATCCATCTCGCTTCCGAGATGGAAATCCGCGACTTTCTGGCACGCTACCAGGGCAGCGCGATCGCCGACCGGCTGCGCAACGACTGGCTGATCGAGCTGGGCCGCGCGCGTAATTGGACCCTGTTCGACGAGCAGTACCCGCAGTTTGTTCTGAATGACGATACCCAAGTCCGCTGCTACGCGCTGATGTCGCGGGCGTTGCGCAACCAGCCTGTGGCCGGCGAGGCGCGCAGCCTGCTGGTTGCGCCGGTGAACTATGGCGAAGGCTGCACCGCGCTGGTCGTCACCCTGGTCGAGAATCGGCAGTTCAGCGCAGACGACGCCTGGGCGCAGGTGCGCCGCGCGGCCGACGCCAGCCAACTCCACGTATTGCGCCGCCTCGCGCCGGCCACCGGCGTGGCCGAAGCCACGCTCACGCAGGCGTACGAGAAACCGGACCCGGTTGTCACCCGTGGACCGGGGAAGGACCGCGCATCGCGCGAAGTGTTCATTCTCGCCTTGGGCCGCGCTGCGCGCGCGAACCCGCAGAAAGCGGCCGATGCGCTGAACAAGCACGCCGGCCGTCTCTCCAAGTCCGAGCTGGCGATCGCCTGGTCGCAGGTCGCGCTGCAGGCGTCGCTGAAACTGGCGCCGGAAGCGATCGAGTACTGGCGCCGCACTGCCGGCGCGCCCTTGTCCGAGGACGGCTACCAGTGGAAGGCGCGCATCGCGCTGCGCTCGGGCGACTGGACGCTGGTGCGTGACACGATATACGCGATGCCGGCCACGCTGCGCACCGACGCCACCTGGATCTACTGGCTCGGCCGCGCGTATGCGCAGGAAGGCAAGAAGGAGATGGCGGAAAAGATGTACGCGTCGATCGCCAACCAGAATTCCTTCTACGGCAAGCTTGCGCTCGAGGAGCTGGGGCGTCCGATCACGGTGCCGCCGCGCGCTGCCGCGCCCTCCGCGGAGGAGCTCGCGCCGATGGCGCAGAACGAGGGGTTCAAGCGCGCGCTGAAATTCTTCGACATGAACCTGCGCTTCGAAGGCATCCGCGAATGGAACTGGGAGCTGCGCGGCATGAGCGAGCGCCAGCACCTGGCGGCGGCCGAGTTCGCGCGTCAGCGCGAAGTGCTCGATCGCATGGTGAGCACGTCGGACCGCACGCGCTCCGAGTTCGATTTCACGCAGCGTTTTCCGGCGCCGTTCCGCGAGGTCATGGTCGCCAGCACCGAAAAGCTGGGGCTGGACATGGCCTGGGTGTATGGCCTGATCCGGCAGGAATCGCGTTTCATTCTCAATGCGCGCTCGCATGTCGGCGCTTCCGGCCTGATGCAGCTGATGCCGGGCACCGCGCAGTATGTCGCCCGCAAGATCGGCCTGGGCAACTTCAGGCCGAGCCAGGTCAACGAGCTGGAAACCAACATCACTCTCGGCACCAATTACCTGCACATGGTGTTGCAGGATCTGGACGGCTCGCAGGCGCTGGCCACCGCGGCCTACAATGCAGGTCCGGGGCGTCCGCGCGCATGGCGTTCGACCTTGCCCGGGCAGGTCGAGGGGGCGATCTTCGCGGAATCGATTCCCTTTTCCGAAACGCGCGACTATGTGAAGAAGGTGCTGTCCAATGCGACGTACTACGCGGCGCTGTTCGAGGACAAACCGCAGTCGCTGAAGGCAAGGCTGGGCATGGTGGCGCCGCGCGATTTCGTTCCGAGCGAGTTGCCCTGATGGAGTGATTGCCGCGAAGCAGGGCGTACGGAGGTCATCATGGCTTCAAATCGTTTCGTTCTGGTTCTCGGCGGCACCGGTTTCATCGGCAGCCGGATCCCCGCCGATCTGGTATCCACCGAGTGGCGCGTGACGGTGGCCACGCGCCGCGCCGATCATGCGCGCCACCTGTTGCCGCTGCCCTCGATCGAAGACATCGAGGAAGCCGACGTGCACGACGATGCGGCGCTCGACCGGCTGGTGCAGGGACAGGATGCGGTGATCAACCTCGTCGGCATCCTTCACGGAAAGCGCGGACCCGCAGGCTCGCGCTATGGTCCGGCATTCGCCCGTGCCCATGTGGACCTGCCGCGCCGCGTGGCCGCTGCCTGTGCCCGGCATGGGGTGCGCCGGTTGTTGCACATGAGCGCGCTCGGCGCGTCCGCCAATGCGCCGTCGATGTATTTCCGTTCCAAGCACGACGGCGAGCTGGCCGCGCAGAGCCAGCCCGCGGTTGCTGCCACGATCTTCCGCCCTTCGGTGGTGTTCGGTCCCGAAGACCATCTGCTCAATTTGTTCGCGCGGCTGCAGCGCTGGCTGCCGGTGATGTTGATCGGACGCCCGGACGCGCGTTTCCAGCCGGTCTATGTGGATGACGTGGCGCGAGCCTTCGTGCGCGCGCTCGAGGAGCCGCGCAGTGCCGGGCGGATCTACGAGCTTGGCGGTCCGCGAATCTGCACACTGCGCGAGCTGGTGCAGATGGCCGGCCGCTATTCCGGTCATCCACGGCCGGTGATCGGTCTGCCCGATGCGTTGGCGTGGCTGCAGGCTCTGCTGATGGAGTGGCTGCCGGGCGGGCCGTTGATGAGCCGCGACAACCTGGCTTCGCTGCGTGTGGATACCGTGACCGCGGCCACGCTGCGCGAGCAGTTCGGCATCGAACCGACACCGATCGAGGCCGTCGCGCCGCGCTACCTGCGGCCGCTGAAGGCGACGCCGCGCCTGCCGGACATGTCGCAGCCGGCCTGACGCGCGGTTTGCAAGAGGGAAAAAAGCCGATATGCTCGGACGGTTGCGGGCGTGCCGCGTACCACCATCCGAACCAATATGCAGAACACCGAACTCGATCCGGCGCTGAGCCGCACGCTTGCCGATGCCGGCAAGGCCGGCCTGAAGCTCGTCATTGGCAGCAAGAACTATTCGTCGTGGTCGATGCGGCCTTGGCTGGCGCTCACCGCTTTCGGCATTCCGTTCGAGGAGGTGCGCATTCCGCTAGGTCGTCCGGACACCGGTGCGCGCATCGCCGAGTACTCTGCCGCAGGCAAGGTGCCGGTGCTGCTGGCCGGCGATCTCAGGATTTGGGACTCACTTGCCATCTGCGAATACCTCGCCGAGCAATTCCCCGACAAGCACCTGTGGCCGCGCGATGTGGCCGCCCGCGCGCTGGCGCGTTCGATCTGCGCGGAAATGCACGCGGGCTTCACCGGGCTGCGTTCGGCAATGTGGATGAACATCACCGCCAGCTTTCCCGGCAAGGGGCGCACACCTGCCGCCCAGGGCGACATCGCCAGGGTGTGCGAGCTCTGGGAGGATTGCCTCGAGCGCGACGGGTCGGGCCGCTTCCTGTTCGGCGAGTTCTCGATCGCCGATGCGTATTACGCGCCGGTCGTCATGCGTTTCAGAACCTATGGCGTGTGGCTGGCGCCGGCGCTGAAGGCCTACGTGGATCGCGTGGTCGCTCACCCGGCGGTGGCGCGCTGGATGCAGGAAGCCGCGGCCGAGACGGATCGACTGGACAAATACGATGTCTATCCGGACTGATTGCGCAGATTAAATTCCATCCCATGCAGACATATGTCGTTGGCGGTGCGGTGCGCGACGATCTGCTCGGCCTGCCGGTGCAGGACCGCGACCATGTGGTGGTCGGTGCAACAGCCGAGGACATGATCGCGCGCGGCTTTCGCCCGGTCGGCAAGGACTTTCCCGTTTTCCTGCATCCGCGCACCCACGAGGAATATGCGTTGGCGCGCACCGAGCGCAAGACCGCGCCCGGCTACAAGGGCTTCGTGTTCCATGCGGCGCCGGACGTGACGCTGGAGCAGGATCTGGCGCGCCGCGACCTCACCATCAATGCGATGGCGCGCGCCGAGGACGGCGGCCTGGTCGATCCGTTCGGCGGTCTGCGCGATCTCGAGGCTCGCGTCTTCCGCCATGTGTCGGACGCCTTCGCCGAAGATCCGGTGCGCATCCTGCGCGTGGCGCGTTTCGCCGCGCGTTTTCCGGACTTCACTGTCGCCTCGGAGACTGTCGCGCTGATGCGGCGCATGGTCGAGGCCGGCGAGGTCGATGCGCTGGTGGCCGAGCGCGTCTGGCAGGAACTCGCGCGCGGGCTGATGGAGCATCGTCCGTCGCGCATGTTCGATGTGCTGCGCAGCTGCGGCGCGCTGGAACGCATTCTTCCCGAGCTCGACGCACTGTGGGGCGTTCCGCAACCGGCACAGCACCATCCCGAGGTCGACACCGGCGTGCATGTGATGCTGGTGATCGACTACGCCGCGCGCCAGGGCTACAGCCTGCCGGTGCGTTTCGCGGCCCTGACGCATGACCTTGGGAAGGCGTGTACCGATCCGAGCCAATGGCCGCGCCACCATGGCCACGAAGCGCATAGCGAGCGCCTGGTCGAAAACGTGTGCAAGCGTCTGCGCGTCCCGAACGAATGTCGCGACCTTGCGCGCATGACCGCGCGCGAGCACGGCAATGTCGGGCGGGCGCTCGAACTGCGCCCGAACACCATCGTCAAGCTGCTTGAGCGCTGCGACGCCTTGCGCAAGCCGCAGCGTTTCCTCGAGATGCTGCGCGCGTCCGAGTGCGACCGGCGCGGGCGCCCCGGTTTCGAGGATTCCGCGTTTCCGCAGTTCGCGCACCTGGAAGCGGCGCTGCAGGCGGCGCGCGCGGTCGATGCCGGCGCCATCGCGCGGCTTCACGCCGGCGAGCCGCAGCGCATCGCCGAGGCGGTCCATGCGGCCCGCGTGGATGCCGTCAAGGCGCGCCTGTTCGCAGCCTGAACTTGCGGCCGTGCCGCGCCATCGTCCCCTCGTGTAACGGAACCGAAAAAGCTTCGATTGCATTCGCGCAATTACGGTACTATTGCCGCCACCTGAACATTCGCAACAGCAAGGCAGCACGGAAGCGAGGCAGTCCGCTGTCGCGGACCACTGAAAGTATCGCTGTGACCAGCACCGAGACCTCTTTCCCTCCGCTCGAACTCTCTCCCGACACCCCCGACTGCCTCAATGTGGCGGAACTGATAGTTGCTTACCTTGAGAGACTGGAAGTTGATTATGTCTTCGGGGTGCCCGGCGGTGCGATCGAACCCCTGTACAACGCACTGGCGGCAAGCGCATGTCGCGGCGGACCGCGCCCGGTGGTCGCGCGCCATGAAACCGGCGCGGCA
>DATLGF010000283.1:0-6031 GCA_035540575.1 Noviherbaspirillum sp. | reverse complement strand
TTCTCTGCCTTCGGATAATCTTCAACGGAGAGCAATGTTGCTGGCTTGGTCGGTAATTTGGGTAGTGGCATCAGAACCTCAAGGGGAAGGTTGAAGGGCGGGGGCGCTGCTCGGTCGCCGCGTGCCGGACGACACGGCGTGAAAAAACAAAAAAGCCGTTTGTGGGGGAGGCATCAGGCCTCTTCCGCAAACGGCTTTCGACGGGTGATCGGTGTGACTCAATGCGTTCTTGATTCCGTAGCTCAGGCGAGCGTCTTGACGAACTCCAGCACTTCATTCACGTGGCCAGGCACTTTCACTCCACGCCATTCTTTCACCAATTTCCCGGAGCCGTCAATGACAAAGGTACTGCGCTCGACGCCGCGCACCTGCTTGCCGTACATCTGCTTGTTCTTCATCACGCCAAACAGCTTGCAGACTTGCTCGTCGGGATCGGAGATCAGTTCGAACGGCATCTCCAGCTTGGCCTTGAAGCCTTCGTGTGAGCGGATGCTGTCGCGGCTCAGACCGAACAGTTCCGCGTTGGCCTGCTGGAATTCCGGATAGAGGTCGCGAAACTGCATGCCCTCGGTGGTGCAGCCCGGCGTGTTGTCCTTCGGATAAAAATACAGAACGACGGTCTTGCCCCGCAAGCGGGACAGCTGGAAAGTCTGGTCGCCGGTCATCGGGGCGGAGAAGTCGGGTACGGGTTGGTCCAACGCAACTGCGCTTTCTGCCACAGAGGTCCTCCTGGTCAGTTTGAATTCGGGTCAGACGATACGGTTATTCGAGGATCAGTGCCAGCGCAACCCTGCGGCCCTCGGTCATCAGGATGTTGTACGTCCGGCATGCGGCCTGGCTGTCCATGCATTCGATGCCGATGCGCCGGTCGGTGAGGGGCGCGGTCAGTCGCGGGTGGACGAAGCGCTGGCGGCTGCCTGTGCCGAGAATGACCACATCGGGATCGAGGGCGCCGATCTGGACGAAGTGGTCCGTCGTCAATTCCTCGAAAGCACGGGGCGCCCATGACGAGGGCGCCTGTTCCGGGGTGACGATCAGGCTGTGCCGAAAGCGCACCGCGTTGATCTCGACGCCTTCATCGTCATAGGCGGTGACGGTCTGGTAATGCTGGGTGGGCGTGGAATGAAGCTTCATGCAGAAATAGACACACGCGCGGGGCTCGAATTTCCGGCGCTTGGCAAATTTGAACGCTCATTGTAACGCCGCAGGCCTAATCCGTTGATTAAACAGATTGCTTTGTGCAAAATGGTTCTTTTGGCGGTGCAGCATCGCCGCCAAATCCGCTTTCAATTCAAGGAATTAACAAGGTACCGAGCGTGCGACCTATCCAAAAATCCAAGAAGCTGGCCGATGTCTGCTACGACATCCGCGGGCCCGTCCTCGAAAAAGCCAAGCAGATGGAGGAAGAGGGCCACAAGATCATGAAGCTGAACATCGGCAACATTGCTGTGTTCGGCATCAATCCGCCAGACGAGATCGTGCACGACATGATCATCAACATGGGCGACGCCGCCGGCTACACCGACTCCAAGGGCATGTTCGCGCCGCGCAAGGCCGTCATGCATTACACGCAGGAAAAGAAGGTCCCCGGCGTAACGATCGAGGACATTTATCTTGGCAACGGCGCGTCCGAGCTGATCGTGATGGGCATGAACGCACTGCTCAACAGCGGCGATGAAGTGTTGGTGCCCGCGCCGGACTACCCGCTGTGGACCGCCGCCGTGAGCCTGTCGGGCGGGCGGCCGGTCCATTACGTTTGCGATGAAGCATCGGGCTGGCTGCCGGATATCGACGACATCAAGAAGAAGGTGACGCCGAACACCCGCGCCATCGTCGTCATCAACCCGAACAACCCGACCGGTGCGCTCTATCCGGTCGAGGTGCTGGAGCAGATTGTCGAGGTCGCGCGCCAGCATCAGCTGATCGTCTTTGCCGACGAGATCTACGACAAGACCCTCTACGACGGCGCGACCCACACCTCGATCGCCTCGCTGGCCGACGACGTGCTGTTCGTCACCCTTAACGGCCTCTCGAAGAACTACCGCTCCTGCGGCTATCGGGCCGGTTGGATGGTGGTGTCGGGCGAGAAGCGGCATGCGAAGGATTACATCGAAGGCCTGAACATGCTCGCTTCGATGCGCCTTTGCGCCAACGCCCCCGGACAGTTCGCCATCCAGACCGCGCTGGGCGGCTACCAGAGCATCAACGATCTCGTCGGGCCAGGCGGCCGGCTGCTGAAGCAGCGCGATCTCGCCCACAAGCTGCTGACCGAAATCCCGGGCGTGACCTGCGTGAAGCCCAAGGCCGCGCTCTACATGTTCCCGCGGCTCGATCCCAAGATGTACCCGATCACCGACGACCAGCAGTTCGCCTATGAATTGCTGGCCGAGGAGAAGGTCCTGATCGTGCAGGGCACCGGCTTCAACTGGATCGCCCCGGACCATTTCCGCATCGTTTTCCTGCCCAATTCGGACGACCTTACCGAGGCGATCACCCGAATTGCACGCTTCCTCGACGGCTACCGCCGGCGATACGCAGCCGCTGCCTGATCCCGCCGCCCTGCGTGTCGCCCGAGGGCGGCACGCAGCGCTACGCTCCAAACTTTCTTCCCAAGTCTTTCGTTATGAAACCCATCAAAGTAGGTCTACTCGGAATCGGCACCGTCGGTTCCGGCACGTTCAATGTCTTGCGTCGCAACCGCGAGGAAATTACCCGCCGCGCCGGTCGCAGCATCGAGATCGCGATGGTGGCCGACCTGAATGTGGCGCGCGCCAAGGAACTGACAAACGGCGAGTGCGAAGTCGTCAATGACGCCAATCTGGTGGTGAATCACCCCGAGATCGACATCGTGATCGAGCTGATCGGTGGCTACGGCATTGCGAAGGACCTCGTGATGAAGGCGATCGCCAACGGCAAGCATGTCGTCACCGCCAACAAGGCCTTGCTCGCCACGCACGGCAACGAGATCTTCCAGGCCGCCCAGGACAAGGGCGTGATGGTCGCATTCGAAGCGGCGGTCGCCGGCGGCATTCCGATCATCAAGGCGCTGCGCGAAGGGCTCACGGCCAACCGCATCGAATGGCTGGCGGGCATCATCAACGGCACCACCAACTTCATCCTCTCGGAAATGCGCGACAAGGGGCTGGATTTCGACGTGGTGCTGAAGGAGGCCCAGCGTCTCGGCTACGCCGAGGCCGATCCGACCTTCGATATCGAAGGCGTGGACGCCGCGCACAAGGCGACCATCATGTCGGCGATTGCTTTCGGCATCCCGATGCAGTTTGACAAGGCACACGTGGAAGGCATCACCAAGCTGCAGGCGACCGACATCCGCTACGCCGAACAGCTCGGCTACCGCATCAAGCTGCTCGGGATCGCGCGCCGCACCGAAGTCGACGGCAAGGCCGGCATCGAATTGCGCGTGCATCCGACTCTGATTCCCGCCAAGCGTCTGATCGCCAACGTCGAAGGCGCGATGAACGCGGTGCTCGTGCATGCCGACGCCGTGGGTGCCACGCTCTACTACGGCAAGGGCGCGGGTTCCGAGCCGACCGCATCCGCGGTGATCGCCGACCTGGTCGATATCACCCGCCTGGCGACCGCCGATCCGGAGCATCGCGTGCCGCACCTCGCTTTCCAGCCGAATGCGCTGACCGATATCCCGATCGTGCCGATGGCCGAAGTCACGACCAGCTACTACCTGCGCATGCGTGTGGCCGACGAAACCGGCGTGCTGGCGGACGTCGCGCGCATCCTTGCCGACATGTCGATCTCGATCGATGCGATGCTGCAGAAGGAACCGGAGGAGGGTGAGACGCGCACCGACATCATCATGCTCACGCATCAGACCAAGGAAAAGAACGTCGATGCGGCGATCGCGAAGATCGAGGCGCTGCCGACGGTGGCCGGAAAGGTCACGCGCATCCGCCTCGAGCACTTGAGCTGACGCGGTCGCCGGACCGCGTTCAGGACGGGGAGTGCCTGCAGCCCGCGCAAGGCCGGTGCCGGAGCTCCCCGTCTCCGATTGGCAGAATCCCTGTCGTCCCGAACGCAGTGAGGGACCTCATCCCCACGTGCAGCGCCGCCGACTGCACGGGCTGAAAGGCCAGCGAGGCATCGCCTCAGTGAATCACCACCAGCAGCGCTTTCGCCTCCGCCTTCCCGGTGTTGCAGATCGCATGGCTGCGGTCGGCCTGGTAGCGTGCGGTCGCGCCCGGCTTCAGTCTTTTCTTCACCCCATCCACTTCCACCTCGACGCTGCCTGAAATGAGGGTGAGATGCTCGCGCGTGCCGGGGTCGTGCGCATGCGAGCGCAGCTCCCCGCCAGCGGCCAGCGTCAGCTCATACCATTCGGTCTTGCCCGCCAGTTCCATCGGGCCGAGGATGCGCAGTGTATAGCCGGCATGGCTGCCGGGTAACGTCGGCGTCTCATGCGGCTCCAGCACATGCACCGGCTCGCTGTCGCCATTGCTGCTGGACAGCAATTCCTCGATGCCGACTCCCAACGCGTTTGCCAGCCGCCAGGTGACCGCGATGGTCGGGTTCGCCTTTTCCCGTTCGATCTGCGACAGCATTGATTTCGACACGCCGGCCGCGCGTGAGAGGTCATCCAGCGTCAGCCCGCGCTTCTGGCGCAATTTTTGGAGGGTGGCGCCGACTTCCGGCGGGGAACTCGGCTGGATGGGTTTTTTCATATCAGGAGGCTTGCAATGTTCACCAGGCGTCGCTAGGATTCGATATATCGAACAAGCGTTTCAAATATCGAACTTGTGCAACATGTCGAACAGGCATGGTAGCAGATGGCCGCGGGACGGACACCTCACAAAGGCGGAGAAATCGAATGGGCAGCAATGCGCGCGACAGCTTTTATACGGGCCTCGAAGGCCAGCTGGCCGGCCTGAAGGACCAGGGCCTCTACAAACCGGAGCGCGTGCTGGCCTCGCGCCAGGGCGCCGAAGTCGTGGCGGATGACGGCCGGCGCCTGATCAACATGTGCGCGAACAACTACCTCGGCCTGTCGGGATCGGAGGACATGGTGCGCGCCGCGATGGAGGCCACCGAGCAATACGGCTACGGCCTGTCGTCGGTGCGCTTCATCTGCGGCACCCAGACCGTGCACAAGGAACTGGAGCGCGCGATCGCCGATTTCGTCGGCATGGAGGACGCGATCCTTTACGCCGCCGCCTTCGACGCCAATGGCGGGGTGTTCGAGCCGCTGCTCGACGAGAACGACGCGATCATTTCCGACGCGCTCAACCACGCGTCCATCATCGACGGAATCCGCCTGTGCAAGGCGGCGCGCTTTCGCTACCGGCACAACGACATGGATGACCTCGAGGCGCAGCTGCAGGCGGCCGCGGGCAAGCGCCACAAGCTGATCGTCACCGACGGCGTGTTCTCGATGGACGGCACGATCGCCCAGCTCGACAAAATCTGCGACCTGGCCGACCGTTACGGCGCGCTGGTGATGATCGACGACTGCCATGCGACCGGCTTCATGGGCAGGACCGGGCGCGGCACGCACGAGCACCACGACGTGATGGGACGCATCGACATCATCACCGGCACCTTCGGCAAGGCGCTGGGCGGCGCGATGGGCGGCTTCACCGCGGCGCGGCGGGAAGTGGTGCAGATGCTGCGCCAGAAGTCGCGCCCCTACCTGTTCTCGAATTCGCTCGCTCCCTCCATCGCCGGCGCTTCGCTGGCCGTGCTCAAGCGCCTGTCGGCCTCGACCGAGCTGCGCGACCGTCTGCATGAGAACACGACCTACTTCCGCAAGGCCATCGCCGACCTGGGTTTCACGATCAAGCCGGGCACGCACGCGGTGGTGCCGGTGATGCTGTTCGACGCGCCGCTGGCGCAGCGATTCGCGCAGCGCCTGTACGAGCTGGGCGTGCTGGCGAGCGGTTTCTTCTACCCGGTAGTGCCGATGGGGCAGGCGCGCGTGCGCGTTCAGATGTCGGCCGCGCATACCAGCGAACACCTCGACGCCGCGCTGGCGGCGTTCGCACAGGCCGGGCGCGAACTCGGC
>DATLGF010000282.1:0-4709 GCA_035540575.1 Noviherbaspirillum sp. | reverse complement strand
TTTACCGACGGGCTGGAGATTCCCGCCGAGCTGGTCGTGATGGCGGTCGGCATCCGTCCGAACACCGCACTGGCGGAATCCGCCGGCCTGCACTGCAACCGCGGCATCGTGGTCAACGACACGATGCAGACCTTCGATCCGCGCATCTATGCGGTGGGCGAGTGCGTGAACCATCGCGGCACCGCCTACGGGCTGGTTGCGCCGCTGTTCGAGATGGCGCGGGTGTGCGCGAACCACCTGGCGAACTTCGGGATCGGCCGCTATCAGGGATCGGTCACGTCGACCAAGCTGAAGGTGACCGGCATCGACCTGTTTTCCGCGGGCGAGTTCATGGGCGGCGAGGGTGTCGAGGAAATCGTGCTGTCGGACCCTATCGGGGGCGTCTACAAGAAGCTGGTGATCAAGGATGACAAGCTGGTCGGCGCCTGCCTGTACGGCGACACCGTCGACGGCTCCTGGTATTTCAGTCTGCTGCGCGAACAGAAGAACATTGCCGAGATCCGCGACACGCTGATGTTCGGCGAAGCGAACACCGGCCGCCCCGGCGACGTCGGCCACGAGGGCTTCACCAAGGCGGCGGCAATGCCGGATACCGCCGAGGTGTGCGGCTGCAACGGCGTGTGCAAGGGAACCATCGTCAAGGCGATCAAGGAGCAGGGGCTGTTCACGCTGGAGGACGTGCGCAAGCAAACGAAGGCATCGGCCTCCTGCGGTTCGTGCACAGGGCTGGTCGAGCAGATCATCATGGCGACTGCCGGCGGCGATTACTCGACCTCGCCCAAGGTCAAGCCGATCTGCGGCTGCACCGATCACACGCATCAGCAGGTGCGCGACGCGATCCGTGCGAACAAGCTGCTGACGATCGCCGACACGATGAAGTTCATGGAATGGCGCACGCCGAACGGCTGCTCGACCTGCCGCCCCGCGATCAACTACTACCTGATCTCGACCTGGCCGCATGAGGCGAAGGACGATCCGCAGTCGCGCTTCATCAACGAGCGCGCGCACGCGAACATCCAGAAGGACGGCACCTACTCGGTGGTTCCGCGCATGTGGGGCGGCGAGACCAATGCGTCGGAGCTGCGCCGCATCGCCGACGTGGTCGACAAGTACAACATCCCGACCGTCAAGGTAACCGGCGGCCAGCGCATCGATCTGCTCGGCGTGAAGAAGGAGGACCTGCCCAAGGTGTGGAAGGATCTCGACATGCCTTCCGGTCACGCGTACGCGAAGGCGCTGCGCACGGTAAAGACCTGCGTCGGCTCCGAATGGTGTCGCTTCGGCACCCAGAACTCGACGCTGATGGGCAAGCAGCTCGAACGCGCGCTGTGGCGCATGTACGCGCCGCACAAGGTGAAGCTGGCGGTGTCCGGCTGCCCGCGCAACTGCGCGGAGTCCGGCATCAAGGATGTGGGCGTGATCGGCGTCGATTCCGGCTGGGAGATCTATGTGGGCGGCAACGGCGGCATCAAGACCGAGGTCGCGCATTTCTTCGTCAAGCTGAAGACGCATGAGGAAGTGCTCGAGTACTCGGGTGCCTTCCTGCAGTTGTATCGCGAAGAGGGCTGGTACCTGGAGCGCACCGTCCATTACATCGCCCGCGTCGGCCTCGACTATGTGAAGAAGAAGGTGATCGAGGATGCCGAGAACCGCAAGGCACTGTACGAGCGCCTGATGTTCTCGCTGGACGGCGAGCCGGATCCGTGGCACGAACGCGAGAAGGCGCAGGTCGACGAGCGCCAGTTCGCGCCGCTGGCGGTATAAGCGCATGGCCCATGGATACAACCACCGGTCCGCTCGCACTCACCGCGGGCGGGTTCGGGCGCGCCCAAGTAAAGGATAGAACATGTCGCAACAATGGAAAGCCGTCTGCAACGTCGCAGACATCCCCGTACTCGGCGCGCGCGTCGTGCACCGCGCCGGCAAGCCGGACGTGGCCATCTTCCGCAACAGCGAAGACAAGGTCTTCGCGCTGCTCGACCGCTGTCCGCATCGCGGCGGTCCGCTCTCACAGGGTATCGTGTTCGGCGAGCGGGTCGCCTGTCCGCTGCACAACTGGAACATCGAACTGTCGACCGGCGAGGCGGTCGCGCCCGATCACGGCTGTGCCAACAAGTTCAGCGTGAAGATCGAGGACGGCCGCGTCTACCTTGACATCACCGAGCTCGAAGCCCCGCTGCTGGAACCCGCATGACTGAACTGCGCGAAACCAAGGCCACCTGCTGTTATTGCGGAGTCGGCTGCGGCGTGCTCGTGCAGACGGACGGCAAGACCATCACCGGCGTGCGGGGCGATCCCGATCATCCGGCGAACTTCGGCCGCCTCTGTACGAAGGGCAGCACGCTGCACCTGACGGCCGATCCGCTGTTGCAGCAGCAGGCGCGCGCGTTGCAGCCCGAGATGCGGCTGGCCCGCGCTGACCAGCGCACGCCCGTTTCGTGGGATACGGCGCTCGACTATGTCGCCGCGCGCTTTACCGAGTGCGTGCGCAGGCACGGCCCCGACAGTGTTGCCTTCTACATTTCCGGGCAGTTGCTCACCGAGGACTATTACGTTTTCAACAAGCTGGCCAAGGGCCTGATCGGCACGAACAACATCGACACCAATTCGCGCCTGTGCATGTCAAGCGCGGTCGCCGGCTACAAGCAGACGCTGGGCGCCGACGCGCCGCCGGCCTGCTATGAAGACATCGACCATGCGCAACTGATCTTCATCGCCGGATCGAACACCGCCTACGCGCATCCGATTCTCTATCGCCGCATCGAGGAGGCGAGGAAGCGCAATCCGGCGCTGAAGATGATCGTCGCCGATCCCCGCCGCACCGACACGGCGCGCGATGCCGACCTGTTCCTGCCGATACTTCCCGGCACCGACGTGGCGCTGTTCAACGGCATGCTGCATATCTGCCTGTGGGAAGACCTGATTCAGCCGGAGTACATCGCGGCCCACACCGAAGGCTTCGCGGAGCTGAAACAGACGCTGCGCGACTACACGCCGTCTTTCGTCGCGCAGACCTGCGGCATAGCCGAGAAGGATCTGGTCACCGCCGCGCGCTGGTTCGGGCAGTCTCCCGCCGCCCTCTCGCTGTATTGCCAGGGCTTGAATCAGTCGTCGTCCGGCACTGCGAAGAATGCCGCGCTGATCAACCTGCACCTGGCGACAGGCCAGATCGGCAAGCCCGGCGCCGGCCCGTTCTCGCTGACCGGCCAGCCGAACGCAATGGGCGGGCGCGAAGTCGGCGGCATGGCGAATCTGCTGTCGGCGCACCGCGAGCTCGCCAATCCTGAGCATCGCGCTGAAGTCGCGCGACTTTGGGGCGTGGACGAAGTGCCGTCCAGGCCGGGCAGAACCGCAGTGGAAATGTTCGAAGCGCTGAAGAGCGGCGAGATCCGGATGGTCTGGATCGCCTGCACGAATCCGGCACAGTCGCTGCCCGCGCAGGCGATGGTGCGCGAGGCCTTGAAGGCGGCCGAACTGGTGGTCGTGCAGGACGCCTACCGCACGACAGCCACCGTTCCGTACGCCGACGTGCTGCTGCCGGCGACAACATGGGCCGAGAAGGAGGGCACGGTCACCAACTCGGAGCGGCGCATCACGCGATTCAGGCCGGTTTTGCCGAAGCCGGGTCAAGCGCGCCACGACTGGGAAATCGTGAACGATTTCGCGCGTCGCTACGAAGCGGCGACCGGCCGGGCGCGCACGCTGTTTCCGTACCAGGACGTGGAGTCGATCTGGAACGAGCACCGCGAATCCACGCGCGGGCGCGATCTCGACATCACCGGGCTGTCCTACCGCATCCTGGAAGAACGTGGTCCGCAGCAATGGCCGTTTCCGGAACGCGCGCAGTCGGGCAAGGCGCGCCTGTATGAAGACGGCGTGTTCCCGACGCCATCGGGCCGCGCGCGCTTCGTCAACACCATCTACAAGCCGGTGGCCGAGCCGGCAGATGCCCGCTACCCGTTCCGGCTCAATACCGGTCGCCTGCGCGACCAGTGGCACGGCATGAGCCGAACCGGCACGGTCGCGCGGCTGTTCTCGCATGCGCCCGAGCCGGCGGTGATGATGGCGCCGATCGACATGGAACGCCGGCTGATCGCCGATGGCGATCTCGTTCATGTGACGAGCCGCCGCGGATCGCAGATCCTTCCCGCGCGAAAGAGCGAGGAAATGCGTTCCGGGCAGGTCTTCGTCGCAATGCACTGGGGTGAGGAATATGTGTCCGGCCGCGGGCAAGGCGGAGAGGGCACCTACGGCGTCAACGCCTTGACCCAGCCGGTGTTCTGCCCGACCTCGCGGCAGCCGGAACTCAAGCACGCGGCAGTCAAGGTGCTGAAGGCCGAACTGCCGTGGCGCTTCCTGGTGTTCGGGTGGGTCGACCCCGGGCGCGCGCTCGCGCTGCAGGCGGCGCTGCGGCCGCGGTTGCGCTGCTTCAGTTATGCATCGTGCACCTTGTTCGGCCGCGAGCGCCAGGGCGTCCTGCTGCGTGCGGCGGATGATTACGCGGCGCCGCTGGAAGTGCTGCGGGACATCGAAGCCCAGTTCGGCATCGTCGGGCCCGAGGTATTGCGGTACGACGATACCCGGCGCGGTCATTCCCGGCACATCCTGATGCGCGACGGCATGCTGGAGGCGGTCTCTCTTGCCGGCGATACATCAGCTGAACAGTGGCTGAAGGAATACCTGGAATCAGGCCAGCCGGTCGACAAGCT
>DATLGF010000281.1:0-2016 GCA_035540575.1 Noviherbaspirillum sp. | reverse complement strand
TTGACGACCGCAAACAGCACCGGCAACGCCACGACTAGCCCCCACCCTTTCGGCCGCTCTTGCATCGACATGCGCCCGACAACGAAACCCGCAGCCGCGGCGATCCAGACGATCTGCAGCCAGCTGGTGCGCGAAGCCGTCAGCGCCGCACCGGCCAGGAAAACCAGGACCAGCGACACCAGCATGGTCGGCGCCAGACGGCGGGCCGCGCCAAGGTAAAGCGCGGCCACCAGCGCCCAGCCGAAGTAGGTGGCAAGGTGATTGCGCTGCCCGAGACTGCCGTAATAGACGCCGCCGGTATCGAAATGAATCAGCCCAATGCGAAATCCGTGCTCGGTGCAGAGCTGCACGATCTGCATCGCGAAGTTCGCCAGCGCGCCAACTACGATGCCGGCGCAGATCCAGGCCGACAGCCGGGGCAGCCCGGCCTGGCGGCCCAAGGCATTGCCGACCACCATCGCCGCGCCGGTCAGCGCGAGTATCCATATCGGCAGCAGCGCATCGGATGCGTAGGTGAGCTTTGCTCCGAACCACTGGACGGCGATCACGCCGAGCAATGGAAGCACCAGCAGCGAGACCTTCGGCACTTCGATCGTGCCGGTGCGCCGCGCCGACAGCAACGGCGGCAACAGCATGCAGATCCCAACCGCGAGCAACAGGACGGCCGCGAGCCACTCGTTGTAGAAGCTCGTCAACGGCCGCGTGTGCAATGGCCAGACGAAGGGAAGACTGGCCAATGCGGCAAGCCCAGCCAGTGCAAGCCTCGGAGGCGCGCTTTGGCCTTCTGAACTGGCAGGAGTCATGGCGCGGCTGGGGGCGTGGACATCAGACGGGGTTCAGTCATCGGCCTGGTTGCTGACCCGCATCGCTTCGGACACTGTGGTCTTGCCGGCGACGACGAGTGACACCGCATGGCGCCGCAGCGTGTTGCCCGCCATCTGCGCCTGCGCAACCTTGATGAAGTGCGCCGGCTCATGCTGGTTGGCCGCGTCCGCAAGCGCCTCGGTCATTTCGAGCATTTCATACACGCCGGTGCGGCCTCGATATCCTGTGCCGTTGCAGTGGGTGCATCCGCGGCCGTGCACATAGCGATGGGAAGCGACGCTGTCGCCCAGTTCGGCCCGCAGCCACGCCTGCTCGGCCGGCTTGAGCGTATAAGGCGACGCGCAGCTTTCACAGATCACACGCACCAGGCGCTGCGCCAGCACCGCCTGCAGCGACGTAGCCACCATGTAGCGCGCCACGCCCATGTCGAGCAGACGGATCGGCGTGCTGACCGCGTCGTTCGTGTGCAAGGTCGACAGGACCAGGTGGCCGGTGAGCGCGGCACGCATCCCGATCTGCGCGGTCTCCTGGTCACGCATTTCGCCGACCAGCACGACGTCCGGATCCTGGCGCAGCGCCGAACGCAGCACGCGAGCGAACGTCAATTCGATCTTCTCGTTGACCTGCACCTGGTTGATTCCGGGCAGCCGGTACTCGACCGGGTCCTCGACGGTGATCAGCTTGCGCTCCACCGAATTCAGCTCGGCAAGCGCACCGTACAGGGTGGTGGTCTTGCCGCTGCCGGTGGGTCCCGTTACCAGGACCAGACCGTTCGGCCGCTGCAAGATGGCGCGAAAACGCGTCAGCATCGCCGCCGGCATGCCGATCGAATCCAGGCGCAGCATGCCGCCGCTCTGGTTCAGCAGACGCATCACCACCGATTCGCCGTACTGCGTGGGCATCGTCGAGATACGCACGTCCATCTGCTGGTTCTTGACCTTGATCGCGAAGCGGCCGTCCTGCGGCAGGCGTTTCTCGGAGATGTCGAGGCCGGACATGAGCTTCAGGCGCAGTGCGAGCGCCTGCGCGATCTTGATGTCGGCCTCGGTCTGCAGGTGCAGCACGCCATCGATGCGGAAGCGGATCTGCAGGCGCGTTTCCTGCGGCTCGATGTGGATGTCCGACGCGCGGACCTGGGCAGCATCATCGAACACCGACTGCAGCAGCTTGACGACGGGCGCCTCCTCGATG